>NZ_JBQJIK010000100.1:0-26026 GCF_052078665.1 Inquilinus sp. CA228
GGGGTGGTGCTGGGCGGCGACTTCAACACCACCGAGATCGCCGGCTTGCTGGACGCGCCGGAGGCGGCGGAGCCGCTGTTCGCCGCGCTGCGCGACGCCGGCTTCGACTGGCGCCGCTGCAACGCGCCCGGCCCGACCCAGCGCACCCGCCCGGACGGCACGCCGGTCGCGCCCTTCGCCAAGCTGGACTGGCTGTTCACCCGCCATGTCGAGGCCGAGGCGCCGGAAACGATCCCGGCGGTCGACGCCGCCGGCACCGCGATCTCCGACCACGATGTGGTGGCGGCGACGGTGCTGATGGGCGTGGCGGCGGAGCTGGCGGTCACGGCCGGGGCCGAGGCCTGAGGCGTAGGTTGGGTTCGCCGTCGGCGAACCCAACACGGGGACGACCGCTCTTGGGTGTTGGGTTCGCTGACGCGCACCCAACCAACGCGCCCCTCCCTCAAATGACTCCGATGTCATGAAACGTCCCGGCCTTCCCCTCCGTATAGAGGGGTGGCCGCGCTATTCTGTCCCCGTGGCCGCAACCCGACCGCGTCCATCGAGGATCTGATGCGCTCGCCCTTCACCGACCGTGCCGGCCGCTTCTCCTGGCTGAAGACCGTGGTCTTCGTCCTGCTGCTGTTGCCCGGGCTGTGGTATGGCGGGCGGCTGCTGGCCGGCGACCTGGGCGCCGATCCGGTGCAGACCTTCCAGCGCAATATCGGGCTGTGGGTGCTGTACCTGCTGGTCATCGGCCTGGCCATCACGCCGCTGAAGCGGGCGCTGCGCTGGCCGCAGCTGATCCAGGTGCGGCGCATGATCGGCGTCGCCGCCGCCACCTATGTCCTGATCCACCTGACCGGCTACACCGCCACCCAGCATTTCGACCTGGGCTTCGTGGCGTCGGAGATCGTCAAGCGCCTGTACCTCACCATCGGCTTCCTGGCGCTGCTGGGGCTGATGCCGTTGCTGGCGACCTCGACCGACGCCATGATCAAGCGCCTGGGCGGCAAGAGGTGGCAGCGGCTGCACCAGCTGGTCTATCCGATCGTGGTGCTGGGGCTGGTGCACGGGGTGATGCAGTCGAAGGTCGACGTCGCCATCCCGACCATGCTGGCCGGCTTCACCATCTGGCTGCTGGCCTGGCGGGTGCTGGACAGCCGCTTCGGCCGCGGCGACGGGCTGCCGTTGTGGTCGCTGGCGCTGCTGTCGGTGGCCGCCGCCCTGGTCACGGCCGGCGGCGAAGCGGCGATGTACGGGCTGTTCACCGGCGTCGACCCGATGCGGGTGCTACGCGCCAACCTGATGTTCGGCTTCGGCCCGCGCCCGGCCTGGATCGTGCTGGGCGCCGGCCTGGCCGTCACCGTGCTGGCGGCGCTGCGCCGGCTGCAGAAGAGCCGCGCCCGCCGGCCGGCCCTGGCCTGACCGTCAGCGAGCCGGCCTGATGCAGGCGACCGCGACGACGAGGCCGATCACCAGCAGGCCGGTGTTGAGCAGCATGGCGAGGCGCATGCCGGCGATCGAGTCGCCGCCGCCGCTGATCACCCCCAGCATCGCCACCCCGACCGCGCCGCCGGTCTGGCGCACCGCGTTGAGCACGCCCGAGGCGATGCCGGCCCGGTTGCGCTCGACCGTCGCCAGCAGCGCCGCGATCGTCGGAGGGATCGCCAGCGCCATGCCGCAGCCGATCAGCAGCAGGGTCCACCAGATCGCGCCGTAATCCGCCGCCGGCGTCAACACTGCCGCCAGCGCCCCGTAACCGGCCATGCCGATGCCGAGACCGAGCATGATCGGCAGCCTGGCGCCCCAGCGGGCCGCCATCCGCCCGGCGACGATGTTGGCCACCGCGATCAGCCCTGTCATCGGCACGAAGGCGAGGCCGGTGACCAGGGGCGACATCCCGAGCAAGCCTTGGAAATAGAGGCTGAGCAGGAAGATCGAGCCGTAGAAGGCGCAGCTGAGCAGGAAGCCGATGACGGAGGCGGCCGAGAAGGTCGGGTGACGGAACAGGCCGAGCGGCATCATCGGCACCGCGCTGCGCGCCTCGACCAGGAGGAAGGCGGCGCCCGACAGCAGGAACAGGGCGGCCCCGCCGAGCACGACGGGATGCGTCCAGCCCAGCGGCTCCCCTTCGATGATCGTGCCGGTCAGCGCCACCAGCGCGACGATGGCCAGGACCTGGCCCGGCAGGTCGAGGGCGCGGTTGTGCCGGCCCTCGGTCTCGGTGGTGAAGCGCAGCGTCAGCCACAGCCCGACCAGGCCGACCGGCAGGTTGACCAGGAAGATGCTGCGCCAGCCGAACGGCGCGATCAGCGCGCCCCCGACCACCGGCCCCGCCACCATGGCCGTGCTGGCGAGGGCGCCCCAGA
This sequence comes from Inquilinus sp. CA228, assembly GCF_052078665.1. NCBI lineage: Bacteria > Pseudomonadati > Pseudomonadota > Alphaproteobacteria > Rhodospirillales > Rhodospirillaceae > Inquilinus > Inquilinus sp. CA228. Next base: position 2,352 of record NZ_JBQJIK010000100.1, read on the forward strand.
GGCCGATCGCCTTGGCCCGCTCGCGGGGATCCTGATAGGCATGGGTCAGCAGCGACAGCGAGCACGGCACCAGCAGCGCCGCGCCGGCCCCCTGCACCACCCGGGCGATGATCAGGACGGTGCCGTTCGGGGCCAGGCCGCAGGCCAGCGACGCCAGGGTGAACAGGGCGAAGCCGGCGAGATAGAGCCGCCGTGCCCCGAAGCGGTCGCCGAGCGCGCCGCCGGTCAGCAGCAGGCTGGCGAAGGCCAGGGCGTAGCCGTTCACCACCCATTGCAGCCCGGCGACGCTGCCATCCATCAGGTCGCGCATCTGGTCGAGCGCGACATTGACGATGGTGACGTCGAGCTGGACCACGACGATGCCGAGGCTCAGCGCGACCAGACGGGCCGCGCGCCGGGCCGGCACGGCACGGTCCACACACGCATCGAAGGGCATGCGGCTTGCTCGCTTGATTTTGTTCGGTGTCTGTTCCTAGCACGAGTCATTCAGCGCCGCAGACCGCCATCGGCGCATCGCTGCTCCGCACGCCGCTCAATCCGGCGGCGGCCTGCCCTAGACTGGACGGACATCGCGGAAGGGATGATCGTGACAGCAGGGCTCTACCTGATCCGCCACTGCCGGGCGGCCGGCCAGGAACCGGAGGCGCCTCTGACCGCGGCGGGCCACGACCAGGCGCTGCGGCTGCGCGACCGGCTGTCGGACCTGCCGATCGCGCGCATTGTCTCCAGCCCCTTCCTGCGGGCGCGGGACAGCGCCGCCCCGCTGGCCGAATGGCTGAGTTTGACGGTCCGGATCGACGACCGGCTGGCGGAGCGGGTGCTGGCGGCGGAGCCGGCCGAGGATTGGCAGGACCGGCTGCGCCGATCCTTCGCCGACCCGGCCCTGGCCTGGCCCGGCGGCGAATCCGGCGCCGCGGCGACCCGGCGCGGCCTGGTGGCGCTGGCCGATGCCGCAGCCGGCGCCGAGGGGCCTGTGGCGGTGGTCAGCCACGGCAACCTGCTGGCCCTGCTGCTGCATAGTTTCGACAACCGCGACGGCTTCGCCGCCTGGGCGGCGCTGAGCAATCCGGACGTGTTCCACATCGACCCCGCCGGCACCGTCCGGCGCTGCTGGAAGGACGACGAATGACCCTGACCATCGCGCCGGAGACGCCCGACCAGGCCGAGGTGCATGCGCTGCTGGAGCAGGCCGACCGCCGCTCGGCCGGGCTGTACCCGGCGGAGAGCCGGCATGGGCTGAGTGTCGCCGCGCTCCTGGCCCAGCGGGTGCGCTTCCTGGTCGCCCGGCAGGATGGGCGCGCGGTCGGCTGCGGCGGCTTTGCCCCCCAGGACGACGGCACGGCGGAGCTGAAGCGGATCTTCGTCGCCGCCGAGGCCCGTGGCCTCGGCATCGGCCGCGCCCTGCTGCAGGCGCTGGAAGCGGACGCGGCCCGCGCCGGCATCCGGCTGCTGCGGCTGGAGACCGGGGTGAAATCGGCCGAGGCGCTCGGCCTCTATCGCCGTTTCGGCTACCGCGAGACCGGCCCGTTCGGCGCCTACGGCCCCGACCCGCTGAGCGTGTTCATGGCGAAGTCGCTGCCGGACGAATGGCTGACCGCGGCAGATCAACCTATAGTGAAGCCATGAGGAAGGCAGTGCCGATCCAGCCGCCGGAGGACGATCCGGAGACCGCCGCCAAGCGCGCCGCGATCCGCGAAGGCATCGCGGCGGCGGATGCCGGATGGCTGATCCCGCATGAGGAGATGCGGCACTGGCTGCTGTCCTGGGGGACAGAAGACGAGCTGCCCCCGCCGCAGTGCAAGTAGCCCCTACGCACGTCTCCCCGCCGTCATCATCCTGTCGCGATCCGGCTGCTACGCCCGGCCGGCATCACCGACGGAGAGAGACTTGGACCGGACCGACTTGACATCCCGCCTGATCGCGCCCGCGGCGGGTGCGCCGAACCCGACCTTGGGCCTGAAATTCGCGCGCGACGGGTCGCCCCTGCCCTTCCGCGGCAACACCATCATCTGCCACATCCCGGAAACGGCGCCGGAGGTAACCGCCTTGGCAGATCTGGCGCAGCGGCTGCGCGACCTGTCCTGGGGCGGCCGCTTCGCCTTCCTGCCGGCCTCCAGTTACCACATGACCGTGTTCGAGGGCGTGACCTATGCCGAGCGCACGCCCGAGCGCTGGCCGGAGGGCGTCGCCCCAGATGCGCCGCCGGAGGAGATTACCCGCCGCTTCATCGACCGGCTGCGCGGCCTTTCCGTGCCGCAGCGCTTCGCCATGCGCCCGGCCGGGCTGTTCCCGATGGGCACCGGCGGCACCGTGGTGGGGCTGGAGCCGACCGACGAGGACACCGCCCGGCAGATCCGCGGCCTACGCGAGGCCTTGGCCCTGATCCTGGGCCTGCGCAAGCCGAACCACGACGCCTACCGCTTCCACATCACGCTGAGCTACCTGCTGGAGTGGCTGAGCCCGGCGGAGGCGGAGCAGCACCTGGCGGCGCACCAGCATCTCGGCGAGGCCTTCATCGAGGCCCATCCGGTGCTGCAGCTCGGCCCGCCGGAATTCTGCGTGTTCGAGACCCTGCACCGCTTCCTGCCGGTGCTGCGCTTCCGGGACTGAACCAGAAAAGACCCGCCATCCCGGAGGATAGCGGGCCAGTCCGGACGGCGGCCCCACAGAGCAATGGCCGCCGCCCTTTCGGATCAGAAGCTCAGGCCGCGGCGCCGATCGCCACAGTGAGGCCCAGGCGCTCGGCCACGCCGGCGCCGTAGGCCGGGTCGGCCTTGGCGAAATGCGCGATCTGGCGGCGCTGGATCGCCTCGGGCACCGACCGGATCGAGCCGGCGATGTTGTCCATCAGCCGGGCGCGGGCGCCGTCATCCATCAGCCGGAACAGGTCGCCGGCCTGGCTGTAATCATCATTGCCGGCGCGATGGTCGTAGCGGTCGGCCGCGCCGCGCAACGGCAGCGCCGGTTCGGCCGCCGCCGGGTCCTGCTTCGGCCCGCCGAAGCTGTTCGGCTCGTAATGCACCGAGCCCTTGCCGTTGTCGTCGAACCGCATCGCCCCGTCGCGCTGGTAGTTGTGCGCCGTGGTGGCGTGCGGCCGGTTCACCGGCAGCAGGCCGTGATTGCCGCCGAGACGGTAGCGATGCGCATCGCCATAGGCGAACAGCCGGCCCTGCAGCATCTTGTCCGGGCTGAAGGAGATGCCGGGCACCACATTGGCCGGGCTGAAGGCCGACTGCTCGACCTCGGCGAAGTAGTTCTGCGGGTTGCGGTTCAGCACCAGCTCGCCGATCTCGATCAGCGGATGGGCGGCATGCGGCCAGACCTTGGTCAGGTCGAACGGGTCGATCGGGAAGGATTCGGCCTCCGCCTCGGTCATGATCTGGACCGAGACCGTCCAGGCCGGGAAGTCGCCGTCCTCGATCGAGGCGAACAGGTCGCGGGTGGCATGGTCGGGGTCGATGCCGATCATCGCCGACGCCTGCTCGGCGGTGAAGTTCTGGATCCCCTGCTTCGTCTTGAAGTGATACTTGACCCAGACCCGCTGGCCGGCCGCGTTGATCCAGCTGAAGGTGTGGCTGGAGAAGCCGTCCATGTGGCGGTAGCTGCGCGGCGTGCCGCGGTCGCTGAACAGGATGGTGAACTGGTGCAGCGACTCCGGCGACAGGGACGCGAAGTCCCAGACCATCGTCGCGTCCTTGAGGTTGGTCGCGGGATTGCGCTTCTGGGTGTGGATGAAGTCCGGGAACTTCAGCGGATCGCGGATGAAGAAGATCGGCGTGTTGTTGCCGACGATGTCGTAGTTGCCGTCCTCGGTGTAGAACTTCAGCGCGAAGCCGCGCGGGTCACGCTCGGCATCGGCCGAGCCCTTCTCGCCGCCGACGGTGGAGACGCGCAGGAACACCTCCGTCTCCTGGCCGACCGCCGACAGGAACTTCGCCTGGGTCCATTTGCTGACATCCGCGGTGACGCGGAACACGCCATAGGCGCCGGCGCCCTTGGCATGCACCACCCGCTCCGGGATCCGCTCGCGGTTGAAATGGGCGAGCTTCTCGATCAGGTGGAAATCCTGGATCAGCACTGGGCCGCGCGGACCGGCGGTCAGCGAGTTCTGGTTGTCCGGAACCGGGGCGCCGAAGGTGGTGGTGAGGGTGGTCATCGAAGGCTCCTGTCGGGCGGGATGTCCGCCATGGGAAGAGGGTTGCCGTCGCGCTGCGATCAGGGAAATCGATCGTGCTTATCGGCGTGATAAGTGATTGCCGCGTTCGACCAGGGGCAGCAGGTCGCGGCGATAGCGGTGCAGGCGCAGCAGCAGCTCGGCCGGCAGCTTGCCCTGCACGCCGACGCGGCCATTCTCGAGGGTGAGGCTGGCACCGTGGCGGGCGAGGTCGGCGAGCAGCGCGTTCAGGGCCGGCCGCATCACGCCGCCTCCCGCACCAGGCCGGCGCCGAGGGCGTGCCGCACCTGGCTCGCCAGCCCGGCGACATAGGCCGGATGCACGCCGACGGTCGGAACCCGGATGAAGGACGGCACGCCGGCCGCCTCGGCCACCGCGCGGTATTCGCGGTCGAGCTCGACCAGCGTCTCGGAATGCTCGGAGACGAAGGCGATCGGCACCAGCACCAGGCCGACGCCGTCGCGCCCGGCCTGCTTCACCTCCTCCTCCGTGTCCGGCTTCAGCCATTGCTGCGGCGTCACCCGGCTCTGGAAGGCGATGCGCCAGTCGAGGCCGGGGAGGCCGAGCGCCGCCACCACCGCCTCGGCCGAGGCGCGGACCTGGTCGGGATAGGGGTCGCCGGCCTGGACGATCGGCAGCGGCAGCCCATGGGCGGTGAACAGCAGCCGGTGGCGCCCGCCAGTGGGCGGCCAGGCGCGGCGGATCAGGTCGGCCTGGGCGGCGACGAAGCCGGGCTCGGTGGGCGCCGCCTCGACCACCCGGGTCGGGGTGAACAGGCCGACGGCGCGGGCCGCCGCGGCCCAGTCGGTCAGGGCCGACCGGGTGGTGGTGGTGGAATACTGCGGATACAGCGGCAGCAGGACGATCTCGTCGGGCCGCCAGGCCCGCAGCTCCGCCGCCGTCTCGGCCGCGAAAGGATGCCAGTAGCGCATCGCCACGAAGGACCGGACCTCGCCGAGGTCGCCGAGGCGGGCCGCCACCGCCCGGCCCTGCGCCCGGGTCTGGGCCAGGATCGGCGAGGCGCCGCCGAGCTGGCGGTAGATCTCGGTCGCGACCGGGGTGCGGCGCCGGGCGATCAGCCACGCCACCACCGCCCGCGGCAGGCGCGGCAGGCGGATGATCTCGGGGTCGGAGAAGAAGTTGCGCAGGAACGGACCGACCGCCTCGATCCGGTCCGGGCCGCCGATCTGCAGCAGCACCAGGGCGATGCGACGGCGGCGGGCGACGAGGACGGTGGCTGGCGGCATGGCGGGCTCCTGTGTCTGTCCGCAGCCTCGCCCGCCCCGCCGATAAGATCCAATCGATCGACTCTATCTGGAAGATAGGAAACACTTATCGTAGAGTAGCGTCCGTCCCACCCTCCCGCTGTCATCGCCGGGCTTGACCCGGCGATCCAGGAGCCACCCAGAGCGGCATCGACATCTCCTGGATGCCCGGGTCAAGCCCGGGCATGACAGTGAAGGGGGCGATGCCTGAGACTAAGACGCGGCTTTGCCTCCATGACCCTCTCCGGCCTCTCCCTCCGCGATCTCGAATATCTCGTCGCCGTGGCCGAACTGCGCCATTTCGGCCAGGCGGCGGAGCGCTGCGGCGTCAGCCAGCCGGCGCTGAGCATGCAGATCCGCAAGCTGGAGGAGACGCTGGGGCTGGCGCTGTTCGAGCGCGGGCCGAAGACGGTGCTGGTGACGGCCAAGGGCGAGGTCATCCTGGCCCAGGCCCGCCGCGTGCTGCTGGAGGCGCGACGGCTGATGGCGCTGGCGCAGGAACTGGACGCACCGCTGTCCGGCCCGCTGACGGTGGGCGCGATCGAGACGCTGGGCCCCTACCTGTTCCCGCACATGCTGCGGCCGCTGCGCCGGGCCTTCCCAAGGCTGGAGCTGGTGCTGCACGAGGGCCGCACCTACCAACTGGTCGAGGCGCTGCGGCACGGCGCGCTGGACCTCGTGTTCCTGTCGCTGCCGGTGGCCGACCCGCAGATCGCCACCGCGCCGCTGTTCTTCGAGCCCTTCGTGCTGGCCCAGCCGGCCGACCGGCCGGTGGCGGCGGACGGCGCCGCCCGCATCGGCGAGTTGCCGCGCGACGGCCTGCTGCTGCTGGAGGACGGGCATTGCCTGCGCGACCAGGCGCTGGATATCTGCGGCACGCTGGGCCTCGGCGGCAAGCGCCACAGCACCAGCCTGGAGACCTTGCGCCAGATGATCGCGGCCGGCGCCGGCTACAGCCTGTTCCCGCGGCTGGCGACCCTGGGCGAGGCCAGCGTCGGCGGCCTGGTCAGCTATGCCGGCTTCGAGGGCACGCCGCCGGGCCGCATGGTCGGCCTGGCCTGGCGCCAGAGCGACCCGCGGGCTGAGCAGTTCGAGTCGCTGCGCCGCATCCTGCTCGACCACCCGCCACCCGGCACCCGGGTCACGGCGGAAGAGGCCGAGCCCATGAAAAACGGGGGCGCGGCGTGAGGCCGGCCCCCGTTCGGATCCGCGACGCGGCCGCGGATCACTCCTCGCGATGATGGTCCTTGGTGTCGACGTCGATCGGCACGCCCGGCAGGAGCTTGGCGGTGCGGATCGCCAGGGCCGACTTGACGTGGTTGACGTTCGGCGCGGAGGTCAGCTGGGTGGTGAGGAAGCGCTGGTAGCTGTCCCAGTCCTCGGCCACGATCTTCAGCAGGAAGTCGGTCTCGCCGGCCAGCATGTGGCATTCGCGGACCAGCGGCCAGCTGCCGACCAGTTCCTCGAACTTGCGCAGATCGGCCTCGGCCTGGCTGGTCAGCCCGACCTGGGCGAAGACGGTGACGCCGAAGCCCAGCGCCTCGGGGTTGATGTCGGCGTGATAACCGCGGATGTAATGCGCCTCCTCCAGCGCCCGCACGCGGCGCAAACAGGGCGGGGCGGAGATGCCGGCGCGTCGCGCCAGCTCGACATTCGTCATGCGGCCGTCGTCCTGGAGGTCGCGGAGGATACGGCGGTCGATGCGGTCGAGCTTCACACGGCGCATAGGTTCTCTCATGAAAGGGCTTCCGTGATTACGCGCAAGGATATTGCCGGACTTTCGCCGGGCGCAAGCGCAATCCATTGTCGCGGGGAGGGTTTGGTAGCATGAGCGCGGCGCCGCGCGCGGGGACGAGCGGCATCGGCTCCCTGCGGGTGTGGGTGGTGTCGGACGGCCGCCCGGCGAACGAGAACCAGTGCCTGGGCCTGGCGGAGGCGCTCGGCATCGTCCCGCAGGTGGTCCGACTCGGCGCTCGCCAAGGCTGGCATCGGCTTCTCGATCCCGTTCGGCCCGCCGCCGGCTTCAGCCTGGACGGGCCGCCCTGGCCCGACCTGCTGATCGCAGCCGGCCGGCAGAGCGTGTATCCAGCCCTTGCGGTGAAGCGGGCCAGCGGTCATCGGACGCGCCTTGTGCAAATATTTCGTCCCGGCGTCAACCCGCGGCGTTTCGATCTGATCGTGACGCCCCGCCACGATGGATTGAAAGGCCCCAATGTCTGCGCCACCAGCGGCGCGCTGAATCTCGTCACCCCGGCCCGCCTCGCCGCCGCCGCGGCCGAGTGGGAGCCGGCGCTGGGCCGGCTGCCGCGACGACGCGCCGCGGTGCTGATCGGCGGCAGCAGCAAGTCGGTGGCGGTGCCCGAGGGTTCGGTCGCGCGACTCGCCGGCGCGTTGGCCGATCTGGCGCGCAGCGGCGTCGGGCTGATGGTCACCACCAGCCGGCGCACGCCGGCGGGCGAGGTCGCGGCGCTGCGCCGGGCGCTGGACGGGCTGCCGGCCTGGATCTGGGACGGCACCGGTGCGAACCCCTATTTCGGCTTCCTGGCCCTGGCCGATGCCGTGATCGTCACCAATGACAGCATCAACATGACCTCGGAGGCGGCGACCACCGGCAAGCCGGTGCATGTCGTGAACTGGGCCGAGCTGGCGCCGAAGCACCGCCGCTTCCATGACGCGCTGGCGGCCGCCGGCATCACCCGCCCCTTCGCCGGCCGGCTGGAGCAGTGGTCCTACGCGCCGCTCGACGACACCGCCCGGGCGGCGGAGCGGGTGCGGGCGCTGTTCGCCCCGGCCTGAGCGCTGCGCGAGCACCCTGGTCCGCGTCGCCTTGCCGCCGCCGCCGCCGGTGGTTATCTATCGGTGACAGTTCCCCTCGAGCGGATTGTCGCCCCATGCCGGCCACCCATCGCACCAAAGTCCTGATCATCGGTTCCGGCCCGGCCGGCTACACCGCCGCGATCTACGCCGCGCGCGCCAATCTGGAGCCGATCCTGGTGCAGGGGCTGCAGCCCGGCGGGCAGCTGACCATCACCACCGATGTCGAGAACTATCCCGGCTTCGCCGACGTGGTCCAGGGCCCCTGGCTGATGGAGCAGATGGAAGCCCAGGCCCGGCATTGCGGCACCCGGCTGGAGTTCGACCTGATCACCGAGGTCGACTTCTCGCGCCGGCCCTTCGTCTGCACCGCCGATTCCGGCACGGTCTACGAGGCCGATTCGGTGATCATCGCCACCGGCGCCCAGGCGCGCTGGATGGGCCTGCCGAGCGAGCAGCGGTTCCAGGGCCGCGGCGTCTCGGCCTGCGCCACCTGCGACGGCTTCTTCTTCCGCGGCAAGGAGGTGGCGGTGATCGGCGGCGGCAACTCCGCGGTCGAGGAGGCGCTGTACCTGACCAACCACGCCACCAAGGTGACGCTGGTGCACCGCCGCGACCAGCTGCGGGCCGAGCGCATCCTGCAGGACCGGCTGTTCGCCCATCCCAAGGTCGAGGTGGTGTGGAACCACACCGTCGAGGAGATCGTCGGCGGCGGCACGCCGGAGACGGTGACCGGGGTGCGGCTGCGCGACACCAAGGCCGGGGCCGAGACGGTGCTGCCGGTCGACGGCGTCTTCGTCGCCATCGGCCACGACCCGGCGACCGCGGTGTTCAAGGGCCATGTCCGCATGGATGCCGACGGCTACATCCTGACCACGCCGGATTCGACCACGACCGACATCCCCGGCGTGTTCGCCGCCGGCGACGTCAAGGACCGGGTCTACCGCCAGGCGGTGACCGCGGCCGGGATGGGCTGCATGGCGGCGCTGGAGGCCGAGCGCTTCCTGTCCGAACATGCCGGCACCGGCCACCTGGCGCGAATCGCCGACCGCGACACCCGCCCGGCCCCGGCGGCCCAGGTCGCCGCGGCGGGCTGACCGTTCCGACCCCCGAGGCCGGCCGGTTTTCGTAAGGGCGATGACGATAGGGGGGCCATCCCCCCTATCGGTGAAATCCAAGTGAAATATTGTTCCCGACCGGGCCAAGCTTTGCTTGCGTTGGGTCGGGGGTGCCCCTCATAGTGTATATAGTGTGATTCGCAGGCGCGACGCCGAGCGCTGGTATATCGACCATCCCGCCCTTGTCGCCCGCGCAAGAAACGAACGGGTGCCGGAGAATGGACTGGGACAAGCTGCGCGTTTTCCACGCCGTCGCTGACGCGGGCAGCTTTACCCATGCGGGCGAGAAGCTGAACCTCAGCCAATCGGCGGTCAGCCGCCAGATCAGCGCGCTGGAGGAGAGCCTCAAGGTCCCGCTGTTTCACCGCCATGCCCGCGGCCTGATCCTGACCGAGCAGGGCGAGCTGCTGTTCCGCACCGCGCGCGAGGTCTTCGCCAAGCTGTCGATGACCGAGGCGCAGCTGAGCGAGAGCAAGGACCACGCCCGCGGCCCGCTGAAGATCACCACCACCGTCGCCTTCGGCTCGACCTGGCTGACGCCGCGGGTGCGCGAGTTCCTGACCGCCTATCCGGACATCGACCTGACCGTCCTGATCGACGACGAGGAGCTGGACCTGGGCATGCGCGAGGCCGATGTGGCGATCCGCATGACGCCGCCGCGCCAGCCCGACCTGATCCAGCGCCACCTGATGACCGTGAAGATCCACATCTTCGGGTCGGTCGACTATCTCAAGCGCAACGGTATCCCGCAGACGCTGGACGACCTGAACAAGCACTCGATCATCATCTATGGCGAGGATGCGCGCGGGCCGATCGCCGACATCAACTGGCTTGGACATGTCGGCAGCCCGCCGCCGGGCGGCCGCAAGATCGCGCTCCGGGTCAACAACCAGTACGCCATCTACCGCGCGGTGCGCAGCGGCCTCGGCCTCGCCGCCCTGCCCGACTTCATGGTCGACCCGACCCTGAACGTGGTGCGGGTGCTGCCCGAGGTCACCGGCCCGACCACCGAGGCCTATTTCGTCTATGCCGAGGAGCTGCGCCACTCCAAGCGCATCTCGGTGTTCCGCGACTTCCTCGTCCGCAAGGTGGCCGAGAGCAAGTTCTGAGGCCTCCGGGGCTGTGCCGCCTGTTGGAAATCCTCAATCGTCATGGCGAGCCCCGAAGGGGCCATCCAGCGACACCGGTCCCTGGATGGCCGCGCCGGCTTCGCCTCCTCGTCATGACGGTCGGGACCGTGATCGGAGTCGCCGCGGCGTGCCGGAAAATGGCACCGCGAAGAGCGCGCGGGCTGCTTGTAGGACTTTCCGCCCGCATTTCCAGGCCTTGAATCTGAGAAAAAGACGACAAATGTCTGAAATCTGTGCAAAAGCACCTGGAAAAGTGGCGGTTTTCCTGGGCTCCGCGCACTCCGAAGCGAGCTATGCAATGCGCGCATAAAAGCATTGGTAGAAACTGGTTACCATTCGCTCACAGAATGCCTATCTTAAGAGCGTTCGTGCTGCAGCGCAGCAAGAACAAGGGTCCGGCACTGCCGGCTCCTTGCGTCTCCCAGACGTGAAGCCTCCCTGTTTGACTCGGGCCGGAACGCGTTTCCGGCCCTTTTTTTGTGCAGAATCCGGGCGCGGCCATAGGACCACGGTCCGGCTCCGGCCGGCGCCATGATCCCATTGCATAAAGGGGGTGGCATCCCCCCTGTCGAAAACGCCGGCGCCGGTCAGGTGAACAGCCGCTCGCTCTCCAGCCCCTTGTAGAGGTCGGCGACGTAGTCGCCGTAGCCGTTGTACAGCAGGGTCGGCACCCGCTCGCCGGTGCCCAGCACACGCTCCATCGCCTGGCTCCAGCGCGGATGCGGCACCTCCGGGTTCACATTGGCCCAGAAGCCGTACTCGCTGCTCTGCAGCTGCTCCCAGAAGCTGACCGGGCGCTCGTCGGTGAAGCCGATGCTGATGATGCTCTTGATCGACTTGAAACCGTATTTCCACGGCGTCACCAGCCGCAGCGGCGCGCCGTTCTGGCGCGGCACCGGCTTGCCGTAGAGGCCGGTGACCATGAAGGCGAGCTCGTTGGTCGCCTCGGCCATGGTCAGGCCCTCGACATAGGGCCAGGGGTAGAAGACCTGGCCGAAGCCCGGCGCCTCGTCGTTCTGGAACGTCTGCATGCGTACATATTTCGCCGAGGACAGCGGCTTGGCGTAGTCGACCAGCGCCTTCAGCGGGAAGCCTGTCCAGGGCACCGCCATCGACCAGGCCTCGACGCAGCGGTGGCGGTACAGCCGCTCCTCCAGCGGCATGGCGCGGATCAGGGTGTCGATGTCGACCTCCCGCTCCTGCTCGACCATGCCCTCGAACTTGACGGTCCAGGGCCGGATCTTCAGCTCCTGCGCCGCCTCCCAGATGTCCTTGTCGGAGCCGTATTCGTAGAAGTTGTTGTAGGTGGTGACGTCCTGCTCGGGCGTCAGCGGCCGGTCGAGCGCATAGCGGTCGTTGCGCTTGGCGGGGTAGAGGCCGGCGGTCGGGTCCGGATCGGCGGCGCGGGCCGGGCGAAGCTCAAGCGCCGCGCCGGCGGTGGCCAGCAGGCCGGCGCCGAGGCCCATCGCCTGCAGCACCCGTCGCCGGTTCAGATACACCGATTCCGGCGTCGCCCGGCTTTCGGGGATCCGCCACCCCGGATTGCGCTTGATCAGCATCGGCCTGTCCTCCTTGAACCCGAACCATCCGACCGCGATGCGGTCTCACCTGTAGTTCGCAGCAGGACAGGCCGACGTTACCGCGACACCGCGGCAGGGGCCAGCGGCGCCGGGACGCCTCAGCGCAGCGCGGCGCAGGCGCGCTGGATGCGCTCGCCGGCGTCCTGCAGCGCCGCGGTGGCCGTGGCGTAGGAGATGCGGAAGAACGGCGCCAGGCCGAAGGCCGAGCCCTGCACCACCGCCACGCCTTCGGCTTCCAGCAGATAGGTGACGAAATCCTCGTCGGACTCGATCACCTTGCCGTCCGGGGTCTTCTTGCCGAGGGTGCCGGCGCAGGACGGGAAGACGTAGAAGGCGCCCTCCGGCCGCGGGCAGGTCAGGCCGGACGACTGGTTCAGCATCGACACGATCAGGTCGCGGCGCTGCTGGAACACCACGTTGTTGCGCGGGATGAAGTCCTGCGGGCCGTTCAGCGCCTCGACCGCCGCGGCCTGGCTGATCGAGGACGGGTTCGAGGTCGACTGGCTCTGCACCTTGGCGATGGCCTTGATCAGGTCCGGCCGGCCGGCGGCGTAGCCGATGCGCCAGCCGGTCATGCAGTAGGCCTTGGACACGCCGTTCAGCGTCAGGGTGCGGTCGTACAGCTTCGGCTCGACCTGGGCCGGGGTGACGAATTTGAAGTCGTCATAGACCAGGTGCTCGTACATGTCGTCGGTCAGGACATGGACATGCGGGTGGCGCAGCAGCACGTCGGTCAGCGCCTTCATCTCGGCGAAGCTGTAGGCGGCGCCGGTCGGGTTCGACGGCGAGTTCAGGATCAGCCACTTGGTCTTCGCCGTGATCGCGGCCTCGAGGTCGGCGGGCTGCAGCTTGAAGCCCTGCTCCGCCGGGCAGATCACCGGCACCGGCGTGCCGCCGCACAGCAGCACCATGTCGGGGTAGCTGACCCAGTAGGGGGCCGGGATCACCACCTCGTCGCCCGGGTCCAGCGTGGCCAGCAGGGCGTTGTACAGCACCTGCTTGCCGCCGGTGCCGACGGTGACCTGGCTGGTCTCGTATTTGAGGCCGTTCTCGCGCAGGAACTTGGCGGCGATGGCCTTCTTCAGCTCCGGCGTGCCGTCGACCGCGGTGTATTTGGTCTTGCCGGCCTGGATCGCGGCGATCGCCGCCTGCTTGATGTTGTCCGGCGTGTCGAAATCCGGCTCGCCGGCGCCGAGGCCGATGACGTCGCGGCCGGCGGCCTTCAGCTCGGCCGCCTTGGTGGTGACGGCGATGGTCGGCGACGGCTTGACGCGGGCGAGCGAGGCGGCGAGGAAGGCCATGGTTCCGGATCCCGGGAAAGTGGAGGCGGGGCGACGGTAGCGCCGCCCGCCGCCCGCCGACAAGCCGGAAGCCCTGCGAAAATTCGGCACCGCGCCCGCGCCGGGCGCGGAGGGTGGCCTTCAAGGGAAGCCACTGGCTGCTGCCACCAGCGTGTCCTATATTAAGGACATGCCCAAGCCCGCACCTCAGCAACCGCCTGCAGACGATCCCGAGACGGCCGCCCTGCGCGCCGCTGTCGCGGAGGCGATCGCGGATGTTGAGGCCGGCCGCATGATACCTCACGAGGAAATGAGACGGTGGCTGCTGTCATGGGGCACGGACAACGAGCTGCCGCCCCCTGAATGCAAGTAAGCTGGGCGCGATCCGCGCTGCTGGATCTGCATCGCATCCGTTCGTACATCGCCGAATTCAATCCGTGGGCCGGCAGCCGCGTTGCGGTTCAGCTTCTGGCCGCGGCCGACAGTCTTGAGCACCTGCCGCGCCGCGGTCGTCCCGGCCGGACGCCCGGGACGCGCGAGCTCGTATCCGTGCAGCCCTTCGTGATCGTCTACAGAATCACGACAGTCGTCGAGATCCTGCGCATCTGGCATGGAGCACAGAGCCGATAGCGGCACGGCGCCCGCGCCGGGCGCGGAGGGAACCTTATCGTTGGTTGGCCGGAGGCACCGCCCGATCGACCAGCTTCGCCATCGGGACATCAAGGGCGTGCCGGAACTCAAGGTCGAAGAACGCCCGCTCGGCGATCCGTCGAAGATCCTCGGGCAGGTCCGTCAGCGTCCGCGGGACCGACGGCACGGCCATCGCCTCATAGACGTTGCGATACTCGACCCTGTGGGCATCCTGCCAGTCGTAGACATACAGCCCACGCTCGGCCAGTTCCCCGAAACCCCTGTAGGTTGAGGCGTCCGGCTGGGTGGGGACGAATTGGGCGACCCCATTTGGGGCCAGCTCCAGCACCCTGTGCTCGATATCGAGGTCGTCATATCCGTCGCCGAGGGTCCAGGCGGGGATCGGACCCGGGCCGGCGGTGATCATGACGGCCAGGTGGCCCAGCGCATCGGATGCGAGCCATCCCCCGTCGAGCCACGTCTCATATCGAAATTCCATGCCCCACATCCCCGACCGGAACCGGCCCCGCCCCTACCCCTTCACCGCGCCCTGGGTCAGGCCGGCGATGAGCTGGCGGGAGAAGAAGGCGTAGAGGATCAGCACCGGGATGATGGCCAGCGTCAGCGAGGCCAGCACCGCGTTCCAGTCGGTGACGTACTGGCCGACGAATTGCTGCACGCCGAGGGTGATGGTGCGGGTGCCGTCGCCCGGCGCCAGGATCAGCGGGAACCACAGGTCGTTCCAGATCGGCACCATGGTGAAGACCGCCACGGTCGCCAGCGCCGGCCGCACCAGCGGCAGGATGATGCGGAAGAAGATGCGGTATTCGCCGACGCCGTCGCAGCGCGCCGAATCCTTCAGCTCCTTCGGGATCTGGCGCATGAACTCCGACAGGATGAAGATCGACAGCGGCAGCCCCATCGCGGTGTAGACCAGGATCAGCGCCCACAGCGTGTTGATCAGGTTCAGCTGCACCACCAGCTGCAGGATCGACACCGTGCCGAGCCGGATCGGGATCATGATGCCGATGGCCAGGTAGACCGACAGCACGGCGTTGCCGCGGAAGCTGTATTCCGACAGCGCCCAGGCCGCCATGGCGCCCAGGAACACCACCAGGAACAACGTCGCCAGCGTCACCGTCAGGCTGTTGCCGAAATACAGGCCGAAATCGGACCGGGTCAGCACGGTTTCGAAGCCGACCAGGCTGAAGGTCTCCGGCGTCGGCGGCGACAGCGGCGCGCTGAAGATCGCCTTGCGCGACTTGAAGGCGTTGAACAGCACCAGGACGATCGGGAACAGCGCGATCGCGGTGTAGACCAGCAGCACCGCGTGGATGGCGCCGGTCGAGACGGGGGAGGAGCGATTGGTGGCCATGGGTCAGAGCTCGTAGCGCTGAAGCCGGCGCTGGACCACGTAGAAATAGGTCATCACGCCGGCCAGGATGATCCCGAACATCACCGTGGCCACCGCCGCGCCCATGGTCGGGTCGCCCAGCTGCAGCTGGAAGCCGAAGAAGGTGCGGTAGAAGAAGGTGCCGAGGATGTCGGTCGCGAAGTTCGGCCCGGCCAGCGCCCCCTGGGCGACGTAGATCAGGTCGAAGGCGTTGAAGTTGCCGACGAAGGTCAGGATGGTGACCATGCCGATGGTCGGCCAGATCAGCGGCAGCTTGATGCGCCAGAAGATCGTCATCTGGCTGGCGCCGTCCACCCGCGCCGCCTCGGTCAGGCTGTCGGGGATGTTGAGCAGCGCCGCATAGGTCAGCAGCATCGGCATGCCGACCCACTGCCACACCGAGATCAGCGCCAGGGTGAGGAGCGCGCTGTGCTCCTGCCCCAGCCAGGGCGCGAACAGCGAGCCGAGGCCGACCGTGCCCAGCATCGACTTGGCGACGCCCCAGGTCGGCGACAGGATCAGCTTCCAGATGAAGCCGATGATCACCACCGACAGCAGCGTCGGCGTGAACATCAGGGTGCGGTAGGTGTTGGTGAAGCGCAGCCTGGGCAGGGCCAGCAGCGCCGCCAGGCCGATCGCGATCGGGTTCTGCACCAGCATATGCACGGCGAAGAACAGGACGTTGTTGCCCAGCGCGTTCCAGAACCGGTCGGCCCATTGCGGGTCGAAGAACAGCGCTGCGTAATTGGCCAGCCCGGCGAAATGCGTGGCCCCGGTCTCGTCGCGCGTGAACAGGCTGAGCCGCATGCTGTCCAGCAGCGGGTAGACCATGAACACGGTGTAGATCAGCGCCGCCGGCGCCAGGAAGACGACGATGTGCCAGGGGAAGCGGCCCCGGCGGCCCGCGATCTGCGAACGGGGAATGACGACGGCTTGGGTGCTGGCCATGGGACGATCTGTGCAGTGACTGGCGGGGCGGTGGACCGGCAGGACGGAAGCATGACGCGCGCCGGCCCGCGGCCCGAGTCAAATCGGACCGCGGGCCGCGCCGGTCAGCCTACTTGGCCGGCTTGTACCAGGAGTCGAGGCCCTTCTGGATCTGCTCGGCCGCCTGCTGCGGTGTCATCTTGTCGTTCAGCACCTGGGCGGAGACGTTCCACAGCTCGTTCTCCAGGTTCGGCGTGCCGCGCGACAGGATCTGGTACGAGTTGCGGATCGACGGCTCGCAGATCTTGCGCCAGCTGACGAACTCCGCCGCCACCGGGTCCTTGATCTCGACCGGGTGGTTCGACAGCGAGAAGAAGCCCGGCAGGGCGTTGGAATAGACGTCGGCGAACTCGGCCGACGCCAGCCACTCCAGGAACGCCTTGGCGGCCTCCGGATTCTTGGTCTTGGCGTTCATGCCCAGCGCGATGTCGGTGTGATCGCTGATGTAGCACTTGTCGCCCGCCTTCTCGACCGGCGGCGGGAAGGCGCCCATCTTGAAATCAGCCTGGGCGTTGAAGGCGGCGATGTCCCAGGACCCGGCCGGGTAGATCGCGGCGCGGCCCAGGGTGAACAGGTTCTGGCTGTCCGGATAGGTCTGGGCCTGGTAGCCGTCCGGCAGGTACGGCCGCCACTTCGCCAGCTCCTCGAACGCCTCGACATAGGGCTTGTCGGTGAATTTCTGGGTGCCGGCGATCAGCGCCTTGCGGCCCTCCTCACCCTTCCACAGGTTCGGCCCGATGTTCTGGTAGCCCATCGTCGCCGCTTCCCACTGGTCGGCGGTGCCGATGTCCAGCGGCGCGACCTCGCCCTTGGCCTTGACCTTGTCGAGCAGGGCGAAGAACTCGGCCTCGGTCTTGGGCGGGGTCAGCCCCTCGGCCTCGAAGATCGACTTGTTGTACAGGAAGCCGTGGATCACCGACGCCATCGGCACGCAGAACAGCGTCTTGCCGTCATCGGTGATCCAGGCGCTCTTGGCCACGTCGGAGAAGGTGTCCATGCCCTTCAGCTCGGTGACCGGCGACAGGTAGCCCTTCTGGAACAGCGCCAGCGAGGCGTCGAACGGCCGGCAGGTGATCAGATCGCCCGCGGTGCCGCCCTCGAGCTTGGCGTTCAGGGCCGCGTTGTACTCGGTCGGGGTCGACGGCGAGAACACGACCTTGATCCCCGGATGGGTCTTCTCGAAGGCCGGGATGATGGTGTCCTGCCAGATTTTCAGGTCGTCGTTGCGCCAGCTCTCGATGGTCAGGGTCGCGTCGGCGGCCATGGCCTGGCTGGAGACGGCGAAAAGTGCCGCCCCGGCCAGGAACGCGCCGCGCAGGAATGAATGGGACATGTGCAATGGCCTCCTCTGTTCGGCGTTTCGCCGTTGCTCGCGGGCGGCAGCCGCCCGCTGTCTCGCTAAGATCCTTGCTTCGCCGCCAAAGCGCGGCGGAGATCGCCGTCGACGGCGTCCAGGCGGCGGCGCCCGTCCTCGGCGCTGTCGCCCAGCGCCACCAGGGCGGCCAGCTTGACGTTCTGCCCCGCCGCGTCCAGCGCCGACCGCGCCGCCGCCTCGTCGACCGGCACGATGCCGCGCAGCATGCGCACCGAGCGGTCGTTCAGCTTGGCGTTGGTCGGCTGCATGTCGACCATCAGCCCGTCATAGACATGGCCGAGCCGGGTCATCACCAGGGTCGAGAACAGGTTGAGCGCCACCTTCTGCGCCGTGCCGGCCTTGAGCCGGGTCGAGCCGGCGATCGGCTCCTCCCCCGTCGCCAGCAGCACGGCATGGGCGGCATCGCCGAAGATCGGCGCACCGGGATTCGAGGCCACGGCGACGGTCAGGGCGCCGGCGCGGGCCGCTTCCTGCAGCACGGCGCGGGTGTAGGGGGTGCCGCCGCTGGCGGCGACGCCGATCACCACGTCGTCGGGGCCGAGCGCCAGCGCCTCGGCTTCGGCGCGGCCGGCTTCGGCGTCGTCCTCGGCGTTCTCCACCGGCCGGCTCAGCGCCGTGGCGCCGCCGGCGATCAGATAGGCCAGCCGGTCCTGCGGGTGGCCGAAGGTCGGAAACAGCTCCGACCCGTCCTGGGCCGCGACCCGGCCGGAGGTGCCGGCGCCGGCATAGACCAGGCGGCCGCCGCGGCGCAGCCGGGGCGCCGCCTCGGCGGCGGCGGCGGCCAGCGCCGGCAGGGCCGGCCGCACCGAGGCCACGGCGGCGAGCTGGGATTCGAGCAGCGCGTCGAGGATCTCCGCATCCTCCCAGGCGTCGATGCCCCTGAAGCGGCGTGATGCGGTCTCGGTTCCCATGCGTCTCGATCGCTGGTCTGGCTGAGTGGTCTAGACCACTGTCTCAGAGTTGCCGGCGCAGCGCAAGATGATCCTGTCCGGCCGGTTGGAATGGCGGTTTTGGTCACCAGCTGAAGGAGAATCCGGCGGTGAACTTGACGCCCGGCTGCTCGCTGCCGAGGTCGACCAGCGAGGCGCTGGCCTTGAGCGGGCCGAACAGCGTCTGCTCTGCGCCGACGCTGCCGGTCAGGCGGCGGTCGGTGCTGGAGACCTGGCCGCCAAGCAGCAGGGCGGTGGTGTGCCAGGGCAGCTCCAGCCGGGTGTTGCGGTCGATCTCCCAGCTGGTCACCGGCGCCTCGGGGCCGAGCAGCCCGCCGCGGGTCACGGCGTAGCGGTCCTCCGACGATCCCGACAGGCCGATGAGCGACCAGGCGCGCGACAGCACCGCCGCCAGCTGCCCGGTGCCCTCGCCGGCCTGCGGGTCGAAGCTGGCCTCGACCCGGGCCGACTGCCAGAACGGCACGAACCAGGGCAGCGCGGTCAGGCCGAGGCTGGCCTGCGCCTTGCCGGTGGCGGTGCGCTGCGCCATGTCCGTCCGGTCCCAGCGCTGGGCGAAGCCGGGATAGGGGTCGGCCGGGATGTCGAAGGTGACGCCGGTCGTGGCGACGAAGCCGGGGGTCTGGGACTGCAGCGCCGCGCCGACCGAGCCGGCCCCCTTCACGTCGCGCTGGCCGGTGACCGACCCGAAGCCGCGATCGGGCGCGGCATAGAGATCCGCCGCGGGCGGGTGCCACGCCCTATCCGGCCGGCGCCAGCGGGCGGGGCCGGGATCGGCGGGAAGGTCGAAGGTGACGCCGGTCCCGGCGAGGAAGCCCGGAATCGGCGGCAGCGGCGCCGGCGCGGCGCCGTAATCCCGGTCCGACCAGGCGTGGGCAGCCGGCATCACCGCCGGAATCAGCACGGCAGCGGCTGCGAAACGCAGCAAAAAGGGGTGGCAGGTCCGCTTCATCGGCGGGCTGTCTCTCCCAGGGAATTGGTGGTGGTTTCCCCAGAGAGTAGCGATCCGACCGCGTCTGCCAACCCCTTGAATTGTGACAATTTCGCCTGATGGCGCCCGTCCCCTCAGAAGGCCAGCACCACCTTGCCGAAATGCTGCCCTGATTCGAGATGTCGCAGCGCCTGCCGCGCCTCGGTCCAGGGGAAGCTGCGGTCGATCACCGGCCGCAGCCGGGTGGCGGCGACGGCGCGGTTCATCGCCTCGAAGCTGTCGCGCGAGCCGACCGGGATGCCGCGGATGCGGGCGCGGCGGAACAGGATCTGCATCGGGTTGATCTCGGCCGACTTGCCGCCGAGATAGCCGATCACGTTGATCTGGCCGCCGGTGCGGATCGCCGCCAGCGAGCGGGCGAAGGTGCCGGGTCCGCCGACCTCGATGACATGGTCGACGCCGCGGCCGCCGGTCAGGTCGCGCACCGCCACGTCCCACTCCGGCGTGGTCCGGTAGTTCACCGTGCCGGCGGCGCCGAGCGCCCGCGCCCGCTCCAGCTTCTCGTCGCTGGAGGAGGTGACGATCGCCCGGGCGCCGGCGGCGACGGCGAATTGCAGGGCGAAGACGGCGACGCCGCCGGTGCCCTGGACCAGCACCGTGTCGCCGGGTTTCAGCCCGCCCTCGGCGACCAGCGAGGTCCAGGCGGTCAGGGCGGCACAGGGCAGCGTCGCCGCCTCCGCGTCGGTCAGATGCTCCGGCACCCGGACCACGCCTTCGGCGTCGAGCCGGACATGCTCCGCCAGCACGCCGGGGCCGGGACCGCCCAGCGGCACTGCCCGCTCGATGCCCTCGAAATCGCCGGCCGTCCAGCCCTGCCAGAAGGTCGTGGCCACCCGGTCGCCGACCGCGACGCGGGTGACGCCCTCGCCCGCCGCCGCGACCTCGCCGACGCCGTCGGACAGCGGCACCATCGGCAGCGCGAAGCCGGCGTGGTAATTGCCGCGCACGATCTCCAGGTCGCGATAGTTCAGCGAGGCGGCGCGCATCCGCAGCACCACCTCGCCCCGCCGCGGTTCCGGCACCGGCAGTTCCGCCGGGCGCAGCCGGTCCAGCCCCTCGCCCTCTTCGATCACGAACGCCTTCATCGCTTCGCTCCAGCATGTTGCGCTGGAGACATCGCCCGGCCTTCGCTAATCTTCAAATTCATTGTTTTCAGAAACTTCATGACAGATCGGCATGATGTTGGACGAGATGCGCGCCTTCGTGCTGCTGGCCGAGACCGGCTCGATCCAGCGGGTGGCGGAGCGGCTGCCGCTGACCCAGCCGGCGGTGACCCGGCAGATTCAGCGGCTGGAGCAGCATCTCGGCACCACCCTGCTGGACCGGCGGGTGAAGCCGCCACGGCTGACCCCGGCCGGGCTCGCCGCGCTGGAGCGCTGCCGCGCCATCCTGGCGGCGGTCGAGGACCTCAAGGCCGGCACCGGCGGGGCCGCGGAGCCGGAGGGGCCGCTGCGCCTGGGCATCGGCGTGCTGCACGCCTTCGCCGAGGTGGATTTCGCGGCGCTGCTGCGCGACCTGCGGCAGCGCTATCCGCGCCTGTCGCTGCGCCTGACCGGCGGGCTGGCGCACACCCTGCTGGCCGACCTCGACCGTGGCCGGCTGGACGCCGCCGTGGTGCTGCTGCAGGAGAGGGCCGCGCCCCATCCCGGCCGGGTGGTGGGGCAGGAGAAGCTGGTGGTGGTCGGCGCCCGCATCCTGGCCCTGCCGCGCCGGCCGTCCCTGGCCGACCTCGCCGCCTGCGACTGGGTGGTCAGCCCGCGCGACTCCTGCGACGTCCGGCCGGCGCTGCAGGCGCTGTTCGCGCGCGAGGGACTGGAGCTCAGGATCTCGGCCGAGGTGCATGACCTGGCGATCCAGCAGTCGCTGGTCCGCTCCGGCTTCGGGCTGGGCGTGCTGCCGTCGCGGCGCAGCGCGCCCTTCACCGCGCGGGACGAGCTGCGCCGGATCGACCTGCCCGGCTTCCGCTTCGACTTCGCGATCAGCGTGGTGCGGGCGCCGCATCTCGGCCGGCTGGACCGCGCGGTCGACCATCTCGAGGACGCGCTGCGGCAGCGGCTGGCGCCGGCGGTGGTGCCGCTGACGGCGGGATAGCCCCGCGCCGCGTCAGCCCGTCGGCGGCTGGGCGGCGGGAGGCTGCGCCGGCAGCCCCAGGCGGCGGGCGGCGATGTCGATGATGCGGCGCGGCGGGTGGCGGATGTCGACCGTCACCACCCGCTCGCCCTCGCCCGGCGGCTCCAGCGTCTCGAACTGGCTGCGCAGCAGCGCGGGCGGCATGAAATGGCCCTTGCGGTTGGCCAGGCGGGTGGCGATCACCGCCTCCGACCCCGACAGATAGAGGAAGGCCACCTGCGGCCGGCCGGCGACCAGCCGGTCGCGATACACCCGCTTGAGGGCCGAGCAGGCCAGCACCGCCGGCTGGCCATCCGCCAGCCATTGCCCGATCTGCGCCGCCATGGCGTCGAGCCAGGGCCAGCGATCCTCGTCGGTCAGCGGGTGGCTGGCCTTCATCTTCTCGATGTTGGCCGGCGGGTGGAAGCTGTCGGCATCGGCGAAGACCCCGGCCATGCGGCGGGCCAGCTGCTTGCCGATCGTGGTCTTGCCCGAGCCGGAGACGCCCATGACGATGACCACGCCGGGCGGGCCGCCGCGGCCGGAGTCGGAAGTTGCGCCGTGATCCGCGGCCGGCATGGGCATGTCCTCAGCTGAGCTTCACAACCTCGCCGGTGCGGAAGCTCTCATCCGCCGCCAGCACGATGCGCAGGCTGTCGATCGCCGCCTGCATAGAGTCGGTCAGGTCCAGGTCCTCGCGGATCGCGCGCAGGAAGAACTCCTGCTCGCGGTCGCACAGTTCCTGGTGGCCGGGCTCGTCGGCCATGGTGATCCAGCGGTCCTTGTCGACGAAGTGGTTGTTCGCGTCGATCGCGGCGGAGTGCAGCTTCAGCGCGTTGGTCTTGGTGTGCCGGTCGATATCGGCGGAATCGGAGATGGCGTCGGTCCTGGCCTCGCCCTGCCCGTCCTGCGGCACCACGATCGAGACGCAGCCCTTCGGCCCGACCACGTCCTTCACGAAATAGGCGACCTCGCTCATCATCGGGCCCCAGCCGGCCTCGTACCAGCCGACCGAGCCGTCGTCGAACACGACATGCAGATGGCCGTAATTGTGGATCGCGACCTCGCTCGACAGCTTGGCGCCGATGCCGTGCACCCGCACCGGCTTGGCGCCGGTCATCTGGCACATCACGTCGACATAATGGACGCCGCAATCGACCACCGGCGACAGCGACTGCAGCAGGTTCTTGTGCCAGGTCCAGGAGGGGCCGGAGCTCTGCTGGTTCAGATTCATCCGCATCACCAGCGGCTTGCCCAGGGTCTTCGCCACCTCGATGAACTTCACCCAGGACGGGTGGACCCGCAGGATGTAGCCGATCACCAGCTTGCGGCCGGTCTCCCTGGCGCGGGCGACGACGCGCTCGGCATCCTCCACCGTGGTCGCGATCGGCTTCTCCATGAACACATGGGCGCCGGCATCCATCGCCTGCAGCGCGAACTCGGCATGGGTGTCGGTATAGGTGTTGATCGAGACGGCGTCCGTCCGGGTCTCGGCCAGGGCCGCGCCGTAATCGGCGAAGCGCGGATAGTCGACCAGCTCGGCCGGCAGGTCGGCCTTGGCGATCGAGCGGGCGACCAGGCCGACGATCTCGAACCCGTCCAGCCTGTGATAGGCCAGGGCGTGCGACAGGCCCATATGGCCGACGCCGACGACGAGGACGCGCACCGGTTCGGTCATGGCGGAAGCTCCTGGGCGATGGTTCGTGACATGGGGAAAAAATGCTCCCCCACACTGTCATGCCCGGGCTTGACCCGGGCATCCAGAGACTGTCGACACCCTCCGGATTGCCGGGTCAAGCCCGGCAATGACAGGAAAAGAAGGATGGCCCTGTTACCGGTTCAGCACGCCGGCGTGGTGACGGATGTGGTCGGCGATGAAGGT
>NZ_JBQJIK010000101.1:0-25962 GCF_052078665.1 Inquilinus sp. CA228
CGGATAGCGCTTGGTCTTCTTTGCGATCTCGGCCATCCGGCCACGGCTCTGTTCCGTCCACATCCATAGCTTGAATCATATCCTCGCTCGCCGAGAAAGCCCCCATCCGCAATTTCCAAACGGTCTCAAAGCGCATCTGTCTCATGAAGGTTTGGCCCAATTGTCGATCCGCGTCCAAAACCTGAAGAAACAATTCGGCGCGCTGACTGCGATCGCCGACGTCAGTTTTGAGATCGAACAAGGAAAGATGCTTGTGCTGCTGGGGCCTTCCGGTTGCGGCAAGACCACGATCATGCGTTGTCTTGCCGGGCTTGAACAACCGAATGGCGGGCGTATCGACATCGGCGGGCGTACCGTCTTCGACAGCGCCAAGGGCACCAACATCCCGGTCAATCAGCGCAATGTCGGGATGGTGTTCCAGTCCTATGCAATCTGGCCGCATATGAGCGTCTACGAGAATGTGGCCTTCCCGCTCGAGATGAAGTCGCTGCCGGCGGATGAGATTCGAGACAAGGTCCACGACATGCTGCAGATCGTCGGCCTCCAGGACATGGCGGATCGCGGGGCCAGCAAGCTCAGCGGCGGCCAGATGCAGCGCGTGGCACTGGCCCGCAGCATGGTGATGCGGCCGGCAGTGCTTTTCTTCGACGAACCGCTGTCGAATCTCGACGCCCGCCTGCGAGACCATCTGCGCATCGAATTGAAGGAGCTTCAGACCCGCTTCTCGATCACGTCGGTGTTCGTCACGCATGATCAGCAGGAGGCTCTGGCGCTCGCCGACGAGGTCGCCGTCATGGAGGCCGGAAACGTCCTCCAGCGCGATGAGCCGATCACCGTCTACAACCGGCCCAGGTCGAGCACGATTGCCGCATTCATCGGCTATCAGAACGTGTTCCCCGCCGAGATCATCTCCACCGACGATAGCGGAACCCGCTTTCGGATGGAGGGCATCGACGGCGAGTTCGTTGCGGCAACACCTCCGCTCGCCGGATCAGGCGGTCACTTTGCCTGCATTCGTCCCGGCGATGTGAGTGTAGCCCTCAAGCAAGCCGGCATGCCGGCTGGTCCAAACACCGTGTCGGGAGAGGTGACGCTCGCGAGTTTCATGGGTTCGCACATCCACAATCGCGTTCGCCTGGAGAGCGGGATCACGATCGAAGCCTTCGATATGCATGTCCCGTCACAGGCCCGGGTCGGTACGAATGTCGTGCTGTCGATCAAGCCCGCAGCCATTCTCCTGCTGCCCAAGAGCGCACCGTGATCACGGCCAACGCATTGCGCCGAAACGCATTTTTGCTGCTTCTCATCGGCCTGCTGGCGGTTCTGGTCATCATTCCCATGATTTCGGTGGTGCAGACCGCTTTCGTGACCGGCGTGCCCAATTCAGGCAACGATATCGAGTTCACGCTCAGCAACTTCGGGCTGCTGTTCTCAGCCAAAGTCGCCGGTGCCGCAATCAACAGCATTGTCGTTGCCGTAGGCGGTACGCTATTGGCGACGGTGATCGGTTGCCTTCTGGCCTGGCTCGTGGCCCGGACGGATGTCCCCGGCAAGTCGTTCATCCATCTCACCGGGTTGCTGCCGCTCTTCATCTCCGTGCTGGTTGCGGCGGTGACCTGGTCGCTGCTGGGAACGGGCAATTCCGGCTATCTCAATATCGTTCTTGCCGATCTGGGCGTCCCCTTTCGCATCAATATGCGCAGCCTCGGGGGATTCATCTTTGCCGAAGGGCTCTACCATGTGCCCTATCCGTTCCTGTTCACCTACGCTGCCCTGACGCTGGTGACCTCCGACATGGAGGATGCGGCGGCCGTGCACGGCGCCAATCCGTTGCGCGCAACCCGGCGGATCGTCTTTCCCCTGGTCAAGCCAGCGATCTTCGGATCGATGATCATCAACCTGGTTCTGATGATCGAGAACGTTTCGATCCCGCAGATCCTCGGCAGCCCGGTCGGCCTCGAAACGTTGTCGATCCGCATCTACTACATGATGACCAAGTCGCCCTATGACGCCAACGGCGCCAGCGCAATGGCGCTGGTCCTGGCCGCGGTCGTGTGCGGCCTGCTCTACGCTCAGCGCTGGGTGCTTGGCCGGAATGACTATCGAACCGTGACGGGGAAGGGTCTGAATCAGCGCCCGGTCGCGCTCGGTCCCTGGAAGTGGCTGGCGTTCGGCCTTGTGGTCCTCTACTTCACGGTTTCGATCGTTCTGCCGGTGCTGGCCCTGCTTCTGGGGTCGTTTCGGGCGAACATGTACATACCGAACACGGCAGCCTTCTTCGACGTTTCGCAGCTGAGCACGACCCGCCTGATGCAGGTGTTGAGCAACCGTGAGATCCACGCGGGCTTCATCAACAGCCTGATCGTCGCGTCGACCGCCGCCATCCTCGGGACCGCGCTGTGTTTTGCGATCGCCTATGTGGTGACCCGGACCAGACTGCCCGGCCGGCAGATGCTCGAATACGTCGCCATGCTCCCGCTGGCCATTCCGGCGCTGCTGCTGGCCATGGGCACTCTCTGGCTGTGGGTCGGATCTCCGCTGCCCATCTACGGGACCGTGTTCATCATCAT
The DNA here is from genome assembly GCF_052078665.1 of Inquilinus sp. CA228. Lineage (NCBI taxonomy): Bacteria > Pseudomonadati > Pseudomonadota > Alphaproteobacteria > Rhodospirillales > Rhodospirillaceae > Inquilinus > Inquilinus sp. CA228. The sequence goes on from NZ_JBQJIK010000101.1 coordinate 2,571, forward strand.
CCTGGCCTTCATCCCCCGCTTCATGCCGCAAGGCTACCGGGCGATCGCGTCCTCGATCAGCCAGATTCATGACGATCTGGAAGATGCGGCCCTGATCTGCGGGGCGACCCGGATGCAGACCGTGCGTCGCATCATCGTCCCGCTTCTGCGCGGCGGCATCTTCGCCACGGTATTCCTGCTGTTCGTCCTTGGCCTGCGCGAGGTCGGCGCCGCGTTGTTCCTCTCGACAACCTACACACGCGTTCTCTCGATCATGCTGCTCGAGAGCTATGAGTCCGGTACATGGGACTACGTGGCTTCGCTATCACTTCTCTATTCGCTGCTGCTCGGAGTCATAACACTTGTCGGCCGGCGCTGGATGACTCCCAGCCTGTGAAGCGGAGCAAAAACGGACGACGATCAACGACAAACCAAACAGGGGGAGCGCACTGGAATGAGCATCATCAACCGTCTCGCGAGCGCATTGACCATCACTCTGGCGATATGCACGAGCGCCCATGCCCAGGAAGCTCTGGTCATTGATGGAGAAACCATCTCGCCGGCTGCAACCCTGGCCGCGGCAAAAGCGGAAGGCCATCTCGTTCACTACGGTGCCTTTCCGGCGGACAATATCCGGCCGATCCATGAGGCTTTCACGGCCGATACCGGAGTCCGGGTGGACTATATCCGCCTGTCATCGTCGCCGCTGTTCCAGCGTATCGTGTCCGAACATCAAGCCGGCGCCCTGGCGGCGGATTTCATCGACCTGACCGACATGTTGCTGATCGCCGATCTGGTCAAGCGCGGCATCCTCGACGTGCCCCACAAGGTTCCGTCCTTCGACGCGATCGACGCGACGCTCAAGGAACCGGAAGGCCGCTGGTACACCTACATCAACTCCACGACCGTCATCGCCGTGAACACGGCGGTGATCCCGGAAGCGGATTGGCCCACCGGCTACAAGGATGTGCTGGATCCCAAATACGATGGACAACTCGGCATCACCATTCTCGACGGTGGCTCCGTCCTTGCCCAATATGGCCTTATGCGCGACCTGAGCCCGACCTACTGGGCGGATCTGAAGGCTCGCAATCCGCGGTTGTACGAAGGCGTTTCGCCCCTCACCACGGACCTGGCCCGCGGCGATCTCGGCGTTGCGGTCGGCCCGATCGGCGAGCTTGTGCTCGCCCAGATGAGGGCCGGTGCGCCAGTCAGGATAATTTTCGCGAAAGAAGGCGTTCCGTCCTTTGGGATCACCGGTGGTGTCGCAGCCGGCGCGAGGAACCCCAACGCCGCCACGCTCTTCCTCGATTGGGTCACAAGCAAGCGCGGCGGCGATGCCATCGCCAAGGCCTATGCCTATGGCGCAAATCCCGCCTCTGCCGCTCCGGTCGCCGAAGGTGTGGAATATCCGTCGCGTGCTGCGCTGATCGTCTATGGCGCAGCGGATTGGCAGAGCAAGTTCCAGCCCTACCGCGACGAATTCCTGGCGCTCTTCGGCAAATAGGAAAATACGGACCCAGGCGCCCGGCGTCGCTCGCGACCGGCCGCAACCGGATTCCGGTTGAGCCGGCCCCGCCAATCGCCCAACGTGTCGTCCTCGACGCGACGCCGGACAGGAGCCGATGCCCGAGACCGTGAAGACCTGGCTGGTCCGCAAGCCGATCTCGGCGATCCGCTCCTTCCTCGAGATCGAGGCGGCGGGCGGCATCGTGCTGATGGCGGTGGCGGTGCTGGCGCTGATCGCCGCCAACTCGCCCCTCGCCGGCGCCTATGACAGCCTGCTGCACCTGCCGATCGGCCTGCGCTTCGGCAACCTGGCGCTCGAGAAGACGCTGCTGCACTGGGTCAATGACGGGCTGATGGCGGTGTTCTTCCTGCTGGTCGGGCTCGAGATCAAGCGCGAGATCCTGCAGGGTGAGCTGTCGTCGCGCGAGACGCTGATGCTGCCCGGCATCGCCGCGGTCGGCGGCGTGGTGCTGCCGGCGCTGATCTACGCCGTGATCAATGTCGACGACCCGACGGCGCTGCGCGGCTGGGCGATCCCGGCCGCGACCGACATCGCCTTCGCCCTCGGCGTGCTGTCGCTGCTGGGCAGCCGGGTGCCGGTGTCGCTGAAGGTGTTCCTGACGGCGCTGGCGATCATCGACGACGTCGCCGCGGTGGTGATCATCGCCCTGTTCTACACCGGCGACATCTCGCTGCCGTTCCTGGCCTGGGCCGTCGCCGGCGTCGCCCTGCTGTGCCTGTTCAACTGGCTGCGGGTGCAGGCGCTGTGGCCCTATCTCGTGGTCGGCGCCGTGGTCTGGCTGTTCGTGCTGAAATCCGGCCTGCACGCCACGCTGGCCGGGGTGGTGCTGGCCTTCCTGGTGCCGCTCGACCGCACCGCGGAGGATGAGGACGAGCCGCCGCTGCTGCGGCTCGAGCACGGGCTGCACGACGTCGTCGCCTTCCTGGTGGTGCCGATCTTCGGCTTCGCCAATGCCGGCGTCTCCTTCGCCGGGGCCAGCCTGTCGAGCTTCCTCGAACCGGTGCCGCTCGGCATCGCCGCCGGGTTGGTGGTCGGCAAGTCGCTCGGCGTCGGCGTCGCCGCCTGGGCGTCGATCCGCCTCGGCTTCGCGGCCCTGCCGGCCGGGGCGACCACGGCCCAACTCGGCGGCGTCTCGGTGCTGGCCGGCATCGGCTTCACCATGAGCCTGTTCATCGGCTCGCTGGCCTTCGAGGACCCGGCGCTGCAGGCGGCGACCAAGATGGGCGTGCTGGCGGGGTCGCTGGTCGCGGCAGTGCTCGGCAGCCTGTGGCTGGTCGCGGTCAGCCGGCGGCCGCCGGTGCCGGCGCCAGATTGAGCGGCGGACTGAACACCCGCACCGCCTTCGGCAGCACCCGGAATGTCGCCGGGGTGTGGGTCGTGACCTCGCCGTCGGTGTTGACGTCGCGCGGCCGGCGGGTGCGGATCTCGACCGACCGGCAACGGAAGGCGTGCACCTCGTCCCAGCGGCCGTGCCGGCCGGCGCGGAAGGACGGGTACATCAGCGCCAGCCACAGCCAGTGGTCGACCTCGATCGAATAGACGTCGAGCATGCCGTCATCCGGCGACGCCTCCGGGGCGACGGTCATGCCGCCACCGTAGAAGCGGCCGTTGCCGACCGCGATCTGGATGCTCTTGCCGCGGATCACCCGCCCGTCGTCGATGCGAATCTCGGCCGAGAAGCGCTCCAGCCGTCGCATCAGCCGCAGCGCCGCCAGGGCATAGCCGAACCGGCCCCAGCGCTTCTTGGTGTCGCCGTCCAGCGCCTTCGCCAGCTCCACGCCCATGCCCAGGCTGGCGACGTTGAAGAAGGGCCGGCCATTGACCTCGCCCAGGTCGATGGCGCGCAGCCTGCCGTCGACGATGACCTGCGCCGCGGCCACCGGGTCCGCCGGCAGCTCCAAGGTCCGCGCCAGGTCGTTGGCGGTGCCGAGCGGCAGGATGCCGAGCGGCAGGCGGGTCTCGATCAGCGCCGGCGCGGCGCGGTTCAGCGTGCCGTCGCCGCCGCCGATGATGACGCATTCGACCGCGGCGGCGTGGCGCCGGATCAGCGTGTCGACATCGTCGTTCAGCGGCCGCACCGGCTCGACCCCGCCATCGGTCAGGGTCTTGATCACGGCGTCGAGGCCGGTCTCGGCCCGGCTGGCCTTCGGGTTGACCAGGAACAGCGCCCGGCGGGCGATCATCGCATCGCGGCGATCGTCGGGCGCTGCGCCGGCGCGCCGGCCAGCTCGTCGATGATCGGGCAGTCGGGGTCGTGGTCGCCGGGGCACTCGTGCACCAGCTTGCCCAGGCTCTCGCGCAGCGCCTCCAGCTCGCGGATCTTGTCGTCGATCTCGCCGATCCGGCTCGAGGCCAGCGCCTTCACCCGGGACGAGCACCGCGTCGGGTCCTCGTACAGGGTCAGCAGGGCGCGGCACTGCTCGATGGTGAAGCCGAACTCGCGCGACCGGCGCAGGAAGCGCAGCACCTCCAGCGCATGGGCGCCGTAGTCGCGGTAGTTGTTGTCGCGCCGGTCCGGCCGGACCAGCCCGATCTCCTCATAGTAGCGGATGGTCTTCGCCGGCAGGCCCGAATGCCGCGCCGCCTCGCCGATGTTCATCGCCTCGTCTCCCTCGCCGGTGCAGTGGACCGCATCGGATGCCCGCTGCGCAAGCGCCTAAACCCGCGGCCGCCAGCGCCGCAGCAGCAGCGCGTTGGCGACGACGCTGATGCTGCTCAGCGCCATCGCCGCGCCGGCGATCGCCGGATTGAGCAGGCCCAGCGCCGCCAGCGGCAGCCCGACCACGTTGTACGCAAAGGCCCAGAACAAGTTCTGCCGCACCTTGTTCCAGGTCGCCCGGCTGATCGCCAGCGCATCGGCCACCAGCCGCGGGTCGGGCCGCATCAGCGTGATCGCCGCCGCCTCCATCGCCACGTCGGCGCCGCCGCCCATGGCGATGCCGAGATCGGCCTCGGCCAAAGCGGGGGCGTCGTTGATGCCGTCGCCGACCATCGCCACCCGGGCGCCGCCGGCGTGCAGCCGGGCCACGGTGCCGGCCTTCTCCTCCGGCCGCACCGGGGCGTCGACCGCGGCGATGCCGACCTTTCCGGCGACGCTGTCGGCCACGGCGCGGGCGTCGCCGCTGAGCATCCGGACGGCGATGCCGGCCGCCACCAGCCGCGCCACCGCCTCGGCCGCGCCGGGCTTCAGCGGATCGGCGACGGCGATGGCGCCGCGCACCTCGCCCCCCACCGCGACCAGCATGGCGGTGCGGCCTTCGGCCTCGTGCCCGCCGATCGCCTGCGCCAGCGCCTCGGGCAGGACCGCCTGGATCTCCCGCATCAGCGCGGCGTTGCCGATGGCGACCCTTGTGCCGTCGACCGTGCCGATGACGCCGCGGCCCGGCCGGGCGGCGATGCCGCTGGCGGCCGGAACCGCCAGGCCGCGCCGTGCCGCCTCGGCCTCCACCGCCCGGGCCAGCGGATGCTCGCTGCCGGCCTGCACCGCGGCGGCCAGGGCCAGCAGCGCATCCGCATCGCCGGCGGGGGCGATCACCGCGGTCACCGCCGGCCGGCCCTCGGTCAGGGTGCCGGTCTTGTCGAACACCACGGTGTCGATCTTGGGTGCCCGCTCGATCGTCTCGATGTCGCGGATCAGGATGCCGGCGCGGGCGGCGGCGCCGGTGCCGGTGACGATCGCGGCCGGGGTCGCCAGCCCCATGGCGCAGGGGCAGGCGATCACCAGCACCGCCACGGCCGCTCCCAGCGCCTGGTCGAGGCTGCCGCCGGCGACCAGCCAGCCGGCGAAGGTCAGGATCGCGAGGGCCAGAACGATCGGCACGAACACGGCGCTGATGCGGTCGACCAGCTTCTGGATCGGCGCCTTGCCGGACTGCGCCGCCTCGACCAGCCGGACGATGCGGGCGATGGTCGAATCCTCGCCCACCGCCGTCGCCGCCAGGGTCAGGGCACCGGTGCCGTTCAGGGCGCCGGCGGCGACCGTGTCGCCCGGCCGCTTGGCCACCGGCAGGCTCTCGCCGGTCACCAGCGATTCATCGACCTCGCTCTCGCCCGCCTCGACCCGGGCGTCGACCGGGACACGCTCGCCGGGGCGGACCAGGATGCGGTCGCCGGGCTCGAGGTCGGCCACCGGCCGCTCGACCGGGCCGTCCGCGGTCAGCACCCGCGCCGTCTCCGGCCGCAGCGCCATCAGCGCGCGCAGGGCGGCGCCGGCGCCGCGCTTGGCCCGCGCCTCCAGCCGCTTGCCCAGCAGCACCAGCGTGATCACCACGGCGGCGGCCTCGAAATAGAGATGGCCCATCGTCGCATCGCCGTGCAGCGCCACCTGCACCGCGCTGTAGCCCCAGGCGGCGCTGGTGCCGAGCGCGACCAGCACATCCATGCCGGGGCTGCCATGGCGCAGCGAAGCCCAGGCGCCGCGGTAGAAGCGGGCGCCGGCCCAGAACTGCACCGGCGTCGCCAGCACCAGCTCGGTGATCGGCGACAGGTGCCAGGGCAGGCCCAGCGTCATCGCCACCATGTTCAGCACCAGCGGCAGGGTCAGCAGGATCGCCGCCGCCAAAGTCGCGGTCTCGATCCAGGGCCGGCCTTCGTCCTCGGCATTGGCGGCCGGCGCGCGCACCTCGTAGCCGGCGCCGCGCACCGCCTCGGCCAGCGCGGCGCGGTCCGGCCCGTCCGGGGCGACGGCGATGTCCGCCCGCTCCAGCGCCAGGTTGACGGTGGCCTTCTGCACGCCGGGCGTGCGGGACAGGGCGCGTTCGACCCGGGTCGCGCAGGCGGCGCAGGTCATGCCGGTGATGTCCAGTCGGACGGTCGATGTCGTGGTCATGACCAGGAGATGGGGCTTCCAGAAGCTGGAAGGTCAAGCCCCCATCAGGACCCGGTCATGCAACGGGCGCAATCCGGGCCATGCACGGCTACAGGACGAAATCCGCCGCGGTCAGCGCGTGGTCGGAATAGACCGTGATGATCGCGTCCTCGACATTGTTGCCGGTGGTCTCGAGATAGACGCCGTAGCGGTTGGCGGCGAAGGCCAGGACCCGGATCTGCCCCGCCCCGGTGAAGGCGCCGGTGCCGAAGGTGAAGGCGGTGTCGCCGTTCCCGCCATTGCCGTCGGCGTCGATCAGCGCCAGGTTGATCAGGTCGCCGCTGCCGAAGTCCATGATCGTGTCCCGGCCGGCGGCCGCGACGGTGCTGTCGCCGGTTGCGGCATACGAGAAGTGGTCGTTGCCGGCGCCGCCCTTCAGCACATCGGCGCCGCCGGCCCCAGTCAGCACGTCGTCGCCGGCCATGCCCCACAGCGCATTGGCGCCGGCGTCACCGGTGATCACGTCGAGGAAGCCCGAGCCCATCACCTGTTCGACCAGCAGCAGGGCGTCGCCTGCCGCATCGCCGCCGGTGGAGGTGCTGCCGATGGTTAGGGTCACGCCGGCGGTCGAGGCGACATAGCTCGCCGTGTCGATGCCGGCGCCGCCGGTCAGGGTGTCGGCCCCGGCCCCGCCCTCGAGGATGTCGTTGTCGTCGCCGCCGTCGAGCCCGTCGTCGCCGGCGCCGCCGACGAGGCCGTCATTGCCGGCATCGCCGAACAGCTGGTCGCTCTCGGTGCCGCCGTCGATCGAATCATTGCCGGCGTCGCCGTGCAGGAGGTCGACCCCGGCGCCGCCGACAACCCGGTCGTTGCCGTCATTGCCGTCGATGACGTCGTTGCCGGTTTCGCCGGCAAGCGAGTCGTCGCCGGCATTGCCCCTGATCAGGTCGTTGCCGGCCTCGCCGCCGATGACGTTGCGGGCGTCGGAGCCGGAGAGGGTGTCGTTGTGGCTGGAGCCGTAGAGGTTCTCGATGCCGGTCAGCTGGTCGCCATGGGCATCGCCGTTGATACACAGGCCGATCCGCAGGTCGACGAACACAAATACGCTCGAGCCCTGGTAGTTCGCCTGGTCGATGCCGGCGCCGCCGACCAGGGCGTCGGCCCCGGCGCCGCCGCGCAGCACGTCGTCGCCGTCGAGGCCAAACAGGAGGTTGGTGCCGGCATCGCCGAGCAGCCGGTCGTTGAAGGCCGACCCCGTGGCGCCCTCGATGCTGCTGTAGGCGTCGCCCTGGGCGTCGCTGCCGGTGCCCGTGCCGGCGGCCAGATCGACCGTCACGGCGCCGGGCGACAGCTCGTAGCGCGCGGTGTCGATGCCGGCGCCGCCGTTCAACTGGTCGGCGCCGCCGGCGCCCACGAGGCTGTCGTTGGCGGCCCCGCCGGTCAGGATATCGGCCGTGCCCGAGAAGGACTGCAGCAGCACCGCGCTGCCGGCGTTGAGCGCACTGGCGTTGAGGATCACCTGGACGCTCGCCAACGCGAGGACGGACAGCAGCCCGCTGGCGGCGTTGCCGGTGTAGAAATCCTGCCCGATCGTCAGGTTGACCGTGCCGCCGGTGCTCTGCGGCGAAAGGTTGGCGAAGCCGGTGATGCCGGCATAGCCGGTGAGGTTCAGGACCATGTCCCCGACGATCGAGAAGCCGAGGATCGCGTTCGCCGCGCCGGTCACGGTGTCGGTCGTGTCGAAGAAGGCGAGATTGCCGACCACGGCCTGCTCGCCCGGGCCGACCGAACCCACCTCCGGCCCGTCCACGGTGAAGAAGTAGTTCGCCAAGGCTGCCTCCCTGAGATTGCGGAGTTTTGTTGAAAATCCCAGACGAGGGCAGTTTACAGGAGAGACCCCGTCTCCGTCAGCGCATAACCAAGGATGTCGCCGGCGCCTGCCGTCAGCCCGGCCCCCCGCTTCGCGCCGGATCGGTCTCGATGCCGGCGATCAGCTTGCGCAGCAGGGCCGCCAGCGCCGCGCGCTCCCGTGTGTCCAGGGCCTGCAGGCAGAGCGATTCATGGGCCATGTCGGCGCGGAAGGCCGCCTCGGCCCGCGCCGCGCCGGCCTCGGTCAGCGCCACCAGCACGCTGCGCCCGTCATGCGGCGACTTCTCGCGCCGGATCAGCCCCGCCTTCTCCAGCCGGTCCAGCCGGTGGGTCAGGCCGCCCGACGAGATCATCAGCGCGGTGTACAGCTCGGTCGGCGTCAGCCGGTGGGGCGGCCCGGACCGGCGCAGGGTGCCGATCACGTCGAACTCGCCGCGGTCCAGGCCGAAACCGGCGAAGGTCGCCTCGATGCCGGGGCGCACCAGGTTCGAAAGCCGGTAGGCCCGCCCCAGGATCGCCATCGGCTCGGTGTCGAGGTCGGGCAGCTCCCGCGCCCATTGCCGGCGCAGCCGGTCGACATGGTCCGCGCGATCCCCGGTCGTGTCGTCCGTCATCCGTCCCTCTCCTGCGCCGCACCGCAGGCGACACATACGCCTTCCGGGGTGGCCGGCCAAGATATCTTGACGAGAAGATAACTTGCCGATATATCTTCTCACGAAGATAAATTTGCCGCCGCCGGCGGCGCGCAAGGGAGATCGGGGATGTTCCAGGTCCGTCGCCATCAGGAGCCGCAGCCGGGCCAGAGCCGGACCGTCCGCTTCGAGGGCCGCGACTTCGGCAGCGCGGTGTCGTGCTTCCTGGTCGACGCCGCGCCGGGCCAGGGATCGACGCTGCATGTCCACCCCTATCCCGAGACCTGGATCGTCCGGCAGGGCGAGGCCGAATTCACCGTCGGCGGTGAGACGACGCGGGGCTATCCGGGCGACATCGTCGTCGCCGCCGCCAACGTGCCGCATCGCTTCGAGAATGTCGGCGCCGGGCGGCTCGAGCTGATCGGCATCCATCCCAGCGACACGATCCTGCAGGCGCCGGCGTGACGCGATCCCGTTCCGCAGGACGGCGACGGAAGACCGGCGAAAGGATTATTGACTGATCAGTCCATAATCCTTATCCAAGGCGCATGGTGAGACCACGGGAATTCGATCGCAGCGACGCCCTGGAACGGGCGATGCGGGTCTTCTGGGCCAAGGGGTTCGCTGCGACCTCGACCGACGACCTTGTTCAGGCGATGGGGATCGGCCGGCAGAGCCTCTACAACGCCTTCGGCGACAAGAGGCGTCTCTATCTCGAGGCGCTGGAGGCCTACCAACACGGCACGGTGGCCAGCCATCTGAAGCGGCTGGGTACGCCCGCCTCGCCGCTGGCCGGCCTCCGCAATCTGCTCCTCGGCCTGGTCGCCGAGGATGACGGGCTGCGGGGCCTGGGCTGCATGGGCGTGGGCTCGGTCGGCGAGTTCGGCGCGTCCGATCCGGAGGTCGCGGCGTTGAGGGCGAAGGCGGCGCCGCTGCTGCAGGCCCGGCTGGTCGAGCGTATCCGCGAGGGACAGGCGGGCGGGGAGATCGCCCCGGAGATGGATGCCGGGGATGCCGCGGATTTCATCCAGATGACGATGACCGGGCTTCAGCTCGCCGCGCGCGGCGGTGCCGGGCTTGAGGATCTGCACCGGATGGCGGCGTTCGCCATCGATCGACTGAAAGCACGGTAAGGGGCCGGCCGGCCCCGGCCGGCCCCGGCCGGCTTTGTCATGGCTAGTTATGGACTAATCAGTCAAGAATGGAGCCGGAGATGAGCAACAAGACGGTGGTTCGGCAGAAGGTGGCGCTGGTGTTCGGAGGGTCGCGCGGCATCGGCGCCGCGGCCGCGACGCGGCTGGCCGAGGACGGGTTCGCAGTCGCGCTGACCTATGTCTCCCGGCCGGACAGGGCGGAACAGGTGGTCCGGACCATTGAGGAAAGCGGCGGCCGGGCGATGGCGATCGAGGCCGACAGCGCCGACCCGGCGGCGATCCGCGCCGCTGTGGCGCGGACGGTGGAGCGCTTCGGTCCGATCGATGCCGTGGTGGTCAATGCCGGCATCCTGCGTCTCGCGACGGTGGACACTTACAGCCTCGAGGATCTGGACCGGATGCTCGACATCAATGTCCGGGGCGTGTTCCTGGCCATCCAGGCGGCCACGGCAGAGATGCGCGACGGCGGCCGCGTCATCACCATCGGCAGCAACACGGCGATCCGGGCGAGCGTGCGGGGCGCCAGCGTCTACGCCATGACCAAGGCGGCGGTGGCGACCATGGTCAAGGGCATCGCGCTCGATCTTGCGCCACGCCGGATCACCGTCAACAACATCCAGCCGGGGCCGACGGATACGGACATGAACGAAGGGCACATTCCCGCCCTGACCGAGATGGTTCCGATCGGCCGCGTGGGCCAGCCGCGGGAGGTGGCGACGCTGGTGTCCTATCTCGCCGGCAACGAGTCCGGCTACATGACCGGCGCGAGCCTCACCATCGACGGCGGCTTCGTGCTTTGAAGCCCGACGATCCGGCACGGCCGCCGGGGCGACGCGGGCACGAAGCCGCAAGCCTGTGGCGGCGGATCCGGCCGGCAGCCGAAGCGGATGCCGCTGCCGGCCAATCGCGGTGGCGATGCACCGATTCTCAGAACAGATGGTCGACAGCTGCGGTGAAGCTGTAGCCGACGCCGCGCTCGGTCCGGATCAGCCGCGGCGCGCCCGGGTCCTGCTCCAGCTTCCGCCGGAGCCGGAGCACCTGCACGTCGATCGACCGGTCGAAGATGTCCTCGTGCAGCCGCGTGGCCTGCAGCAGGTGCACGCGGGAAAGCGGCCGCTGCGGCGCGTCGAGGAAGGCGACCAGCAGCGCATACTCACCCTTCGACAGGCCGACGGGCGACCCGGCCGGATCGGTCAGGCTGTGGTGGCGGCGGTCGAGGACCCAGCCGCCGAAGCGGTAGCGGCCACGGTCCGGCCCCTGCGTCGGGCAGACGGCCAGCCGCCGCCGCAGCACGGCCCGCATCCGGGCCACCAGCTCGCGCAGCCCGACGGGCGTGGTGATGCAATCATCCGCGCCGAGCTCCAGGCTCAGGACGCGGTCGAGCTCGTCGTCCCGGTTGTCGGTGATGATGATCACCGGCACGTCGGACTGCGACCGGATCGCGCGCAGCGCCTCCAGCCCTTCGGCCCGGCCGAAATGCAGGTCCAGGATCACCAGATCCGGCGCCCTGGCGGCCAGGTCGCGCAGCCCGTCCTGCACGCTCGATCTCGTTCTGACATGGAAGCCGTAGCGGTCGAGGTAAACGACGATCGAGTCCACATTCACCGGATCGCCTTTGATCATCAGGATTTGCGCCGGATGGTCGTTCCCGGACTTCGCCGACGCTGCTGGGACCCTGATCGCCGGGATATCGCTGTTCATGATCGGAGAAGCTCCACAGTCCGGATTCGTCCGGTCCGCTATCAGAGGACTCGCGTCTGCCATTCGGCGATTTATGGGAGGACGTTACTGTCCGCACTGTCGCACCAGCGGCCATGCCGCACGGCATGGTCGATCTGGCCTCGCGCCAGCCCGATATCGGCCAGCAGCCGGTCGTCGGCCGCCCGCAGCTCGGCCAGGTCGTGACGGACCCGGTGTTCGGCTCGGACCCAGGTGATGAAATGCACGACCCCGGCCCTGAATCGGCTCCAGCCCGCGGCCTGGGCCGCGTGACGTCCCATCGTCGAGTCACTCATGGCTTCGTTCCTTGTGACGAGGCTCGAGGTCGCATTCCGCGCAGAGCTTGTCGGGATGCCGACGTCGGGCGGCCTCGTCGCGCGACGGCGATGAAGCGTGGCGCCGCCCTTTTCGGAGCGGCCTAAACCGCAGCTTCGTCCAGCTTAGGTGGTTTGTTCGGCAAACCCGCTCAACACTGGAATTCTGTCATCAGAATTCCAGATAGCCGAACAATGGCCGAGCGCGCCCTTTAGCTTGGCTCCATCGGCCGCGTGTCCCCGAGCGTGCTGGTGAGCCAGCCGCGGAACCGGGCGACCTCGGGGCGGCGCCAGCGGGCGGGGGTGGAGACCAGCCAGTAGCCGAGGCCGGCGTCGATGCGGTCGGGAAAGGCGCGGACCAGCCGGCCGGATTGCAGCGCCTCGTCGACCAGCAGCGGCCAGGCCAGCCAGACGCCGTGCCCGGCCAGGGCGGCCTCGACCGCCAGCGACGCGTCGGGGAAGCGGCGGCGTGGATGGGCGGCCTGGCCGGCGGGCCCGCCGGCCGCCAGCCAGGCATCCCAGCCGAACAGGCTCTGCTCGTCCTCGATCATGGGCACCGCCGGTCCCGCCGCCGGGTCGGCCAGGGCGGCGACGATCGCCGGGCTCGCGACCGGGATCAAGGGCTGCGGCGCCACCAGCTCGGCCTTGAGGCCGGGCCAGCGGCCGCGGCCGAAGCGGATGCCGAGATCGATGTCCTCGCGGTCGAACTCGACCAGCCGGCTGGTGGTGACCAGCCGCACCTCCAGCTCCGGATGGCGCGCGGCCAGGCCGACCAGCCGCGGCACCAGCCATTTCGCGGCGAAGGCCAGGCCGCAGGTGACGGTCACGGTGCCGCGCTCCTGCGCCGTCGCCTCGGCCACCGCCGCGGCGATGCGCTGGAAGCCCTCGCTCAGCCCCGGCAGCAGGCGCCGGCCGGCCGCGGTCGGGATCAGCCCGGCCTCGCCGCGCTCGAACAGGCCGAGCCCCAGCTGCTGCTCCAGCCCGCGCAGCCGGTGGCTGACCGCACTCGCGGTCACGCCCAGCGCTGCGGCGGCGCGCGACAGCGAGCCGAGCCGGCCCACCGCCTCGGCCGCCTGCAGCGCGTTCAGCGAAGGCAGGGACATGTTGAGATTTCCTCAATACCGTTGAGGAAATCTCGCTTGGATCCGGCGCCATTGCAACGAAATGATGCCGCCGGATCCTGAGGCCAATTCAAGGCTCGCCATGACGACCGTCCCGTTCCATCTGGTCGACGTCTTTGCCGACGCGCCGCTGGCCGGCAACCCGCTGGCCGTGGTGCCGGAGGCGGACGGGCTGGACGAGGCCCTGCTGCGCCGGATCGCGCGCGAGCTCAACCAGTCCGAGACCACCTTTTTGCTGTCGCCGACCGAGCCCGGCGCCGCGGCCCGGCTGCGGTCCTTCTCCCCGGCCGGGGCCGAGGTCTCGGGCGCCGGCCACAATGCGCTCGGCGCCTGGTGGTGGCTGGCGGAATCGGGGCGGCTCGGCCCGCTCGGCGACGGCCTGGCGCTGCGGCAGCAGCTCGGCGGCCGGCTGCTGCCGGTCGCGGTCGAGGCGCGGTCCGGCACGCTCGCCTCGATCGGCCTGACCCAAAGCGAGCCGCAGGCCTTGGCGGAGCATCCCGATCCGGCGGCGCTGGCGGCGGCGCTGGGCCTGCGCGGCGGCGACCTGCTGCCCAACCCCCGCACGGTCTCCACCGGCGCGCCGCATCTCATGGTCCAGGTCCGCGACCGCGCCGGGGTGGCGGCGGCCGGCCCGGACGCCGCCCGGCTGCTGGCGGAGCTGCGCCGGGCCGGGGCGCAGGGCTGCTACCTCTACAGCCTCGACCCGATCGACCCGTCGGCCGCGGCCCATGCGCGCTTCTTCAACCCGACCGTCGGGCTGTGGGAAGATCCGGCGACCGGCAGCGCCGCCGGCCCGCTGGCCTGGCACCTGGCCGAACGCGGCCTGGTGCCGGCTGCCGGCGAGGTCGCGATCGAGCAGGGCCATGCGCTCGGCCGGCCGAGCCGCATCGCGGTGCGGCTGGCGGCCGGTCCGGATGGATACCGGGTCGAGCTGCGCGGCCGCTGCGTCACCGTCGCCGGCGGCGCGCTGTATCTCTGACGTTCACCGAAAGGACAGACCATGATCGGAACCCGCATCTTCACCGGCTCGCCCTATGAGGACCGCGCCGGCTACGCCCGGGCCGTGGTGGCCGACGGCTGGGTCTTCGTCTCCGGCACCACCGGCTTCGACGCGACCGACTTCTCCTTCCCGGAGGATGTCGAAAGCCAGTGTGAGAACTGCTTCCGCAACATCGCCTGGGCGCTGGGCCAGGCCGGGGCGGGGCTGGAGCATCTGGTGCGGGTGGTGATCTACGTCACGAGCCAGGCGGAGTTCGAGCGCATCGTGCCGATCATCCGCCGCCACTGCGACGCGGCCCGGCCGGCCAACACCACGATTTTCGCCCAGCTGGTGCAGCCGCATATGCGGGTCGAGATCGAGGCCACGGCCCGGCTGCCGGCGCAGGGCTGAGACAGGCCTGTCCTCCTGAAGCATGATGGTTTGGGGTAGGACGTCGAGCGTTTTCGGATTGCCTCTCCCGCAAGCGGGAGAGGCAAAACCTCATCCGGCCTTCTCGATGTGATGCAGCAGCGGCGCCCAGTCCGCGCGCAGATCCTCGGCGCGGCGGCCGCGCAGGTCGAACACGCTGAGGCCGTCGGCCGCAGCCTCGGTGTAGGCGGTGCTGTCGCGGATCCGCGACACCACCGTGTGGCCCAGCCCGCCGAGGAAGGCGTCGAGCTGGGCCGCCGCCCGGGTCCGCACCCGCATCCGGTTGCCGACGATCGCCACCGCGGCGCGGCTCTTGCGGATCGGCTTCAGCTCCTCCAGCCGGTCCAGGAAGCGGCGGGTCGCCGCCTCGTCGAAGGCCGAGGGCAGCACCGGCAGGATGATCACGTCCGCCATCTTCACCAGCGCCTCGACATCCTTCATCTTCAGCGCCGCCGGGGCGTCGATCACCACCCGCTCGGCATCCTTCGGCACCGCGAACTCCGACTTCGCCCAGTCCAGCCCCGCCAGGGCCGGCGCGCCGTCCGGCCGCCGCTTGGCCCAGTCCAGGCTGGAATGCTGGCGGTCGACATCGGCCAGCACGGTGAAGTGGCCCTGCCCGGCGAAGGCCGAAGCCAGCGTCGTCGCGATCGTGGTCTTGCCGCAGCCGCCCTTGGTGTTCGCGACGAGCACGGAGATCATGCCGGCATCCCTCCCATTGTCCGGGCCCGGAGGCCTCTCATTCCCTGGTCCAGAACGGCCTCACGGCGCGGAAGGCATCCCATTGCGCCAGCAGCTCCGGCTCGGTCGATTCGGCGCCGCGGGCGTGCCAGCCCAGCACCATGCCGGCGGCGCGGTGCAGCGCCGGATCGGCGGAGTCGGCGGCCACGCGCTGCAGCAGCGCCTCGGCGGTGGCGACGTCGTTGAGATGGCCGAAGGCGTCCTGCAGCTTCGACAGCTGCGACGCAAAGGGCTTGGCCCGCTTCTCCGCAAACAGCGGCCGGAAGAAGTCCATGGCGTAGCGCAGCCGCTTCAGCGCGATCCGCACCTGGTGCCGCTGATGCGGGTCGAGCCGGGCGAGATGGCGGCCGCTGGTCACCACCTTGCGATGCGCCCCGGCGACCAGCCGCCCGGCCAGCCCGTCGATCGGCTCGACCAGCGCGGTCAGCGTCGCGGTCGAGGCGTGGTCGCGCCAGCCCCGCCGCTCCAGCCATTCGCCCAGGGTCAGGTGCAGCCGGGCGCAGCGCGGATCGGCCAGGGCCTGGCGCACCGCGGCATAGCCGGCCTCGCGCTGGCGCTGCGCCGCGGCACGCAGGGCGCCGATGCCGGAATCGTCCGGCCGCATCGTGTCCAGCGGCTCGATCGTGGCGCCGAGGAAGACGTCCCAGTCGCGCGCCGGTCCCAGCGCGCCGGCCAGCCATTTCGACTCCTCGCGCAGCCAGTCCAGCGTCGGCGAGGGCACGGTCTTCTTGAACAGGGTCAGGGCCGAGCGCAGCCGGCGCAGCGCCACCCGCATCTGGTGCACGCCGCCGGGGTCGCCGCCATCCTCGGCCGCCGCCTCGTTGGCGGTCCAGTGCCGCAGGCAGCGGGCCAGCACGACGGCGATCGCCTCGTCCACCGTCATGCGCGAGGTCACCGGCGTCTTCGGGTCGTACATCACCCCGGGCGGGCGGCGCGCCACCAGGCGGTAGCCGCGCTCCGCCTTGGTCACCTCGCTGACCCTGAGCGGCACCTCGTCCAGGAAGGCTAGCGCCAGCCGGTACAGGGCGGCGGCGCGGCCCTCCTTCAGCTCCAGCTCGACCTCGGCCACCGGGTCGCTGGCGTCGCGGGTCTCGATCGTGCCGGTGTCGAAGGCGCATTCGACCACCGCGTCCGGCAGCGACAGGATCCGGGTCTCGCGCTGGATCCGCGAGGTGAACAGATGGGTCAGCGCCTCGACCGGCACGCCGTCCAGCAGGGCCTTGGCCGCCGGGTCGTCGAAGGCGTCGGGCGCCGGCACCATCGCCGGCAGCGCCACCTCCCATTCGCCGCGGGCCAGGCCGTCGCCGCGGCGCTCGGTCTTCAGGCTCTGGACGAAGCGCTGGCCGATCCGGCGCACCCGCAGGGTGATGCCGCGGCGCTGCAGCGCGCAGTCCGGCGTGTCGTAGTAGAAGGAGGTCAGCGACCGGGTGGTGCCGGGCCCGGCCGCGATCCGCGTCAGCACATCGGCCGCGCGCAGCCGGTCGAGGTCGCCCGGCGCCACGCGCAGCTTCAGCTCGATCTCGACAGGCGCTTCCGGGGGCAGGCCGCCCCCGCTCGGCTGTTCGTTCGGCCGGTTCGGCTGAACGGTCGACATCGGCATCTCCCGGGCGAAACAACGTCACAATAACGTCATAATCGCCTATCTACCCGAAACGAGTTGTCGTACCTATCCTAAAACGCGGCGCCCGAGAAGCTGTCCGGTGCCGATTCGACCACGGTCGGCCCGCTCGGCTCCGCCTGCAGCACCGCCAGGCCGCGCTGCACCAAGCCGTTCGGGCCGAAGCGGAAGATGCCGTCGATGCCGACGAAGCCGTTCGGGTCCTGCAGCGCCGTGGTGTTGAACGGGTTGCTGCCGGCGGCCGGCTGGCTGGCCAGCGACGCGGTCAGCGCCACCGAATCATAGGCCAGCGTCGCCAGCCGCGGCGGCGGGCCGCCGAACTGCTGGGCGTAGCGGCTCTCGAAATCGGCGCGGCGCGACGGGTCGGGCGCGGCGTACCAGGCGCCCGCCAGATAGGATTGACGGTTGACCTGCGGGTCGTCCCACTGGCCGGTGCCCATCAGCTTGGCGGTGATGCCGGAATAGCCCAGCATCGGCGCCACCACGCTCAGCCGGTTGCCGACATCGGCCACGATCACGGCGTCGACCTGGGTCGCCTGCAGCTTCTGCTGCAGCTCCGTCGGGTCGGACAGCTTGCTGTCGTACAGCTCGATCACCGGCGCCTCGACGCTGTATTTGACCGCGGCCTCGGTCAGCGCCCGGCTGACCAGCTGGCCATAGGCCGATCGCGGCGCCAGCAGGGCGTAGCGGCGCATGCCCTGGCTGGCGCCGTAGCCGACGATCCGGTCGATCGCCTGCTGCGGCAGGAAGCTCAGCAGGAACACGTTGCCGCCGGCCTGGGCGGTGTCGGTGCTGAAGGCGACGACGTTGATGCCGGCCGCGCGGGCCTGCTGCGCCACCGGGCTGATCGACTTGCTGAACAGCGGGCCGAGGATGATGTCGGCGCCCTGGGCGATCACCGACCGTGCGGCCTCGCCGGCGGTGGCCGGGTTGTCGCCGGTGTCGCGCGGCAGCAGCTCGACCTGGGTGCCGGTGTCGAACACCGCCATCTGCGCCGCGCGCTGCATCGCCTCGCCGAGCGCGGCGCTGCCGCCGGTCAGCGGCAGCAGCAGCCCGACCCGCAGCACCCCGTCATCCGGCCGGGTCGGCGCGCTGGGCGCCAGCGTCGGCGCTTGCGTGATCGGGGTCGGCCTCGGTACGGTCTGGGCACAGGCGGCGAGCGCCGCGGCCATCGTGGCGGCGCCTGCAAGACGCACGAGGCGGTTCAGCCTCGACCGACCCCGGCCCATCGATCCCCCTGCGACTGTCGCGAATAGTGTCACGGACGCCCCCTCACTCTCGACCATCCAGCGGCGCCGGGCAGCGGCGGCCCTCTGCCGCCGACCCTACCGGCGCTGCATCGCCGAGTAAACCGCGGCCGGGCCTGTACCTGACGGCGGTCCCGATCGGCAATGCCGGCGACATAACGCTCCGGGCGCTGGATTTGCTCCGCGACGCCGACGCGATCGCCTGCGAGGACACCCGCACGACCGGCCGGCTGATGTCGATCCACGGCATCCGCACCAAGCTGATTCCCTATCATGAGCACAACGCCGCCGAGATGCGGCCGAAGATCCTGCGCCGGATCGCCGAGGGCGAGGCGATCGCGCTGGTCTCCGACGCCGGCATGCCGCTGATCTCCGACCCCGGCTACAAGCTGGCCCGGGCGGCGCGCGACGAAGGGCTGATGGTGACCTGCCTGCCCGGGGCCTCGGCGCCGCTGGTCGGGCTGCTGCTGTCCGGCCTGCCGTCGGACCGCTTCCTGTTCGCCGGGTTCCCGCCGCCGAAATCCGCCGCCCGCCGCACCTTCCTGGCCGAGCTGGCGCCGATCGCCGCCACCCTGATCCTGTTCGAGGCGCCGCACCGGCTGCCGGAATGCCTGGCCGATTTGGCGGCGGTGCTGGGCGACCGCGAGGCGGCGGTGACTCGCGAGCTGACCAAGCTGTTCGAGGAGGTGCGGCGCGGCCCGCTGCCGCAGCTGGCGGCGCATTACGCCGCGGCCGGCCCGCCCAAGGGCGAGATCGTCATCGTCATCGGCCCGCCCGGCGCCGCGGCCCGGCCGAGCGAGGAGGACCTGGCCGGCCAGCTCCGCCGCGCCCTGGCCAGCATGAGCCTGCGCGACGCGGTCGAGGCCGTGGCGGCGGCGACCGGGGAGCCGAAGCGCGAGGTCTACCGCCTGGCGCTCGACCTCGCCGATGAGAAATGACGAGTCTCGCCGCCGGGCCGAAACCTTCGGCCTGCGGGCCGAGCGCGCGGCGGCGTGGCTCTTGCGGGCCAAGGGCTGGCGCATCCTGGCGCGGCGGCTGAAGACACCGCTCGGCGAGGTCGACATCGTCGCCCGGCGCGGCCGCACCGTCGCCTTCATCGAGGTCAAGGCGCGGCCCGACCTGGCCAGCGGCCTGCTGGCGCTGCAGCCGCGCCAGCGCGAACGCCTGCAGCGGGCCGCCACCCTGTTCCTGGCGCAGCAGCCGCGCTACGCCCGGGACCATGATCTGCGCTTCGATCTGGTGGTGGTGCGGCCCTGGCGCTGGCCTGTCCATATCGCCAACGCCTGGCAGGTCGATCGGTAGTGGAATCAGCGGCGGAGTCGGGCTAAGTCAGGATCATGGACCCGACGATCCAGTCGATACTCGACCGCGCCGGCGCTCAGCCGGACGACGCCATCGATCTCGCCGAGGCGGCGCTGGCGCTGGCGGCGCTCGACCGGCCGCGCGGCGTCGGGTTCGACTGGTACCGCCGCCATCTCGACCAGCTGGTCGGCGACGTCGCGCGCGAGGCCGATCGGCTGTCGCCGGCCGAGTCGATGACCGCGGTGCTGGCCCGGCGCTGGGGCTATGCCGGCGACGTCGACAGCTATGACGACCTGCAGAACGCCAACCTGATGCGGGTGATCGACCGGCGGAAGGGCCTGCCGGTGACGCTCGGCATCCTCTATCTGCACGTCGCCCGGGCCCAGGGCTGGACCATGGTCGGGCTGAACTTCCCGAGCCATTTCCTGGTCCGGCTCGACGCCGGCGGGTCCCGCACCATCCTCGACCCGTTCCACGCCGGCATGAATCGCGGCCCGGGCGAGCTGCGCGACCTCTTGAAGGCCGTGCTCGACGCCGGGGCCGAGCTGACGCCCGAGCATTACGAGCCGGTGTCCGACCGCGACATATTGCTCAGGCTGCAGAACAACCTGAAGGTCCGCCACATCCGCGCCGGCGATTTCGCCAAGGCGCTGTCGGTGATCGAGGCGATGCGCCGCTTCGCCCCCCAGCACGCGCCGCTGCTGCGCGAGGCCGGCATCCTCTACGCCCGGCTCGGCAACATGCGCGCGGCGATCGATGCGCTCGACCGCTACGTCTCCGCCCCGGGCGAGCCGGAGGTCCAGCGGCACGAGGCCGCGATCCTGCTCCAATCCTTCCGCACCAGTCTCAATTGAGAACAATCATGGGCCTTGCCGTCGCCATCCAGATGGACCCGATCGAGACCATCGACATCGGCGGGGATTCGACCTTCGCCATGGCGCTGGAGGCGCAGGCCCGCGGCCACCGCCTGTGGCACTATCTGCCGCGGGCGCTGTCCCTGCGCGACGGCAGGCTGACCGCCAGGGCCCGGCCGCTGACGGTGCAGGCGGTGCGCGGCGCCCATTTCAGCTT
The DNA here is from genome assembly GCF_052078665.1 of Inquilinus sp. CA228. Taxonomy (NCBI): domain Bacteria; kingdom Pseudomonadati; phylum Pseudomonadota; class Alphaproteobacteria; order Rhodospirillales; family Rhodospirillaceae; genus Inquilinus; species Inquilinus sp. CA228. The sequence continues at coordinate 23,081 of NZ_JBQJIK010000101.1, forward strand.
CGCCGAGGGAGAGACGCTCGATCTCGGCGCCGTCGACGTCATCCTGATGCGCCAGGACCCGCCCTTCGACATGGGCTACATCACCGCGACGCACCTCCTGGAGCATGTCGCCGACCGCGTCCTGGTGGTGAACGACCCGCGCGAGGTGCGCAACGCGCCGGAGAAGCTGCTGGTCACGCATTACCCGGAGCTGATGCCGCCGACCCTGATCACCTCCGACCGCGACGAGATCCGGGCCTTCCGGCGCGAGCATGGCGACATCATCGTCAAGCCGCTCTACGGCAATGGCGGCGCCGGCGTGTTCCGGATCCGGCCGGACGACGAGAACCTGGTGGCGCTGCTCGAGGTCTATGAGCGGATGTACCGCGAGCCGATCATGATCCAGCGCTACCTGCCGGAGATCCGCCAGGGCGACAAGCGCATCATCCTGGTCGAGGGCGAGCCGGTCGGCGCCGTCAGCCGCGTGCCGTCGGAGGGCGAGGCGCGGGCCAATTTGCATGTCGGCGGCCGGGCGCAGAAGACGGTGCTGACCGAGCGCGAGCGCGAGATCTGCGCCCGCATCGGCCCGGATTTGCGGGCCACCGGCCAGATCTTCGTCGGCATCGACGTGATCGGCGACTGGCTGACCGAGATCAACGTCACCTCGCCGACCGGCATCCACGAGATCAACCGCCTGGACGGGGTCAAGATCGAGGCCGTGCTGTGGGACGCCATCGAGGCCCGCCGCGCGGCGATGTAGGACCGGCGGTCAGGCATATAGACCCGTCATGGCGAGCCCCGCAGGGGCGTGGCCATCCAGGGCCGCGCGCACCGGCCCTGTCCCTTCCCGATCTAGCCGGTTCGGACCAACAGATTGCCTCTCCCGCTTGCGGGAGAGGTAACGAACACTCGCATCCGTTCAGGTGATCGCGTCTGCCAAGGGGCCGCTCACGGCGTCCCAGATCTCCTCCCCGGCGCGATAGGCCCGCGCCGCGGCGGCCAGCCTCTCCCCATCGGCGGCCAGCCGCTCGACCGCGACCCAGCGGTTCCAGTCCGGCGCGATGCTCCAGCCGCTCTCGCCGGGATGGGCCTGGGGCAGCCGGTAATGGAACACCGGGCGGGCGGCGATCTTCTCATAGGGCAGCTTGGCCCGCACCCGCGCCGGGTCCAGGCTCAGCAGCAGCGGCAGCAGGTCCAGGCCGCGGTCGCGGGTCGGGTTGGCGGCCAGGTAGTCGTCGACCAGCCGGGCCTGGTCGGGCCGATAGCCCGGCGCCGCGATCCGGTGCAGGAATTCGGGCGGATAGGGCGGCGGCAGATGCCGCTCCAGCCGCCGCCGCCCCTGCGCGATCTCCCGTCGCAGCCGCGATTCCATCAGCCCGAAGGCCAGCATCACCGCGGTGATCCGGGGCAGGTCCGCGGCCGGCGCGTCGATGTTGAAATGCAGCCCCAGCGACCCGAACGGCGTGGCGCCGCGCCCATGGGCCCCGGCCGCGCGCAGCAGGTCGAGGATGCGGTCGACCTCGGCCAGCCGGTCGGCCGGCAGCGGCGGCACGATCAGCTCGCGCGGCACCGCGCCGGACACCAGCCACCCCAGCCCGGCGGCGGCCTTCGGCCCGATCCGCACCGGCAAGGTCTTGCCGTGCCGCTGCGGATGGGCATAGCGCAGGTCCAGCTCCACCGCCAGGTTGCCCAGGGCGCTGCCCCGCACCGCGAAGGCATGGGCATCCTCCGCGACGACGTCACCGCCGACACCGGCGGCCAGGGCTTGCGCCGCGCGCCGGGCGCTCGGCCCCATGAACTCGACCTCGACCCCGACCAGGCGCGGGGGCTGGGGCGCCGGGTCGGGCAGCGGCTGGAAGGAAGCGGTTGGCGGCACGGGCCGTCGGGGTCCTTTGGTTCGCGGGCAGGCTCCCGGCTCATATTGGGGGGCGGACGGCCAATGCGAGTCCCCGGCCGCCCATGGCGTCGACCGGTCGCGATGAAGCGTCGCGCAGATCGGCCTCGACCCGGCGCGTGGCATCCGGTCCCAGATTGCCGCCCATCCGGCTTACCAAAACTGCCGGCCATCTGCATAATCCTACCGATCGCAGGCCGGCCCGACTCAGCCGGGCCCGGGTCGCAACCCGGCCGCCCACCGGAAGCGATGGTGCGGATCCGTCAGGAGGCAGCGATGGCCATCATCAACGGCACCCCCGACGACGACACCGTCTCCGGCACCGCCAACACCGACTTCATCAATGGCCTCGCCGGCGACGACGTGCTGGCCGGGCTCGGCGGGCGGTCGCTGGTCGGGTCTACGATTTACGGCGACATCCTCGATGGCGGCGACGGCATCGACACGGCGACCTATGCCCTGTCCCCGGCCGCGGTGACCGTCAACCTGAGCTTCGCCGGCCTCGCCGAGAATTCGGGCGGCGACGCCGATTACGACACGCTGATCGACATCGAGAACCTGGTCGGGTCGGACTTCGGCGACACCCTGGTCGGCGAGGAAGGCAGCAACCGGATCGAGGGCGGCGGCGGCGACGACAGTATCGCCGGAGCAGCCGGCGCGGACACCGTGATCGGCGGCGAGGGCATCGACACGGCCGGGTACGGCGGCTCGGCCGCGGCGGTCACCGTCGACCTCGGCACCGGCCAGGGCACCGGCGGCGACGCCCAGGGTGACACGCTGGCCGGCATCGAGAACCTTACCGGCTCGGCCTTCGCCGACCACCTCTACGGCGCCGCCGGCGTCAATCTGCTGCTCGGCGGCGCCGGGGACGACACCCTGCGCGGCGGCGCCGGGGCCGATGCGCTGGACGGCGGCGCCGGGTCGGATTTCGCCAACTACCAGGGCTCCGGGGCGGCGGTGACCGTGGACCTGCTGAATCACACCGCCACCGGCGGCGCCGCCGTCCAGC
>NZ_JBQJIK010000102.1:0-25050 GCF_052078665.1 Inquilinus sp. CA228
GCCGACAGCGTGTCCAGCTGCGCATCCAGGATCTCGTCCTCGACCAGCTTCTCCCACGCCACCGACCGCATGCACTCGGCGTCCAGGCCCTCCTCGGGCCTCGCCGCCGCCTCGGCCACCATCCCGGCCGCGCGCTCCCGCCGCTGCCGGCGGCGCTGCTCCTCGCCCGACGCCTTGCGCTCGTCCCGCCGCGTCATGAAGCCGATGCGGATCCGCTCGGTCAGGGCGACCGTCAGACGCACCGAGCGCGTCAGCCGCGCCTGGATCAGGCCGAAATCCGGCACCGCCTTCGGGTCCAGATGGGCCCGCTCCTGCTGCCGCTCGGTCAGCCGCTTGCAGCGCATGTCGATCTCGACCGCCTGGCGCAGCGTGTGCAGCGCCCAGCCCGTCCAGTTCATGTCGGGATCGGTCGGCCGGACCTCGTCGGAGTCGGATTGCGCCTCATTCATAGAACGTATCATGAACGAGATCGCGAGTTAAGTCTATTGCACATTATGTTTGCCGTAAGCGTCCGGCCGTGGAATAGGCTGGTTCTGCGGGTAGGGAAATCTCATGGCTGAAATTCATCCCTTTTATCTGGCCCATCGCGACGCAATGGAAGCCGCCATGCGCCAGCGCCTCGATCTTGCCGAAACGATGTTGCGCGAACGCGCGCAGCTCTCCGACATAGACAAAATCAGGCAAGAAGTGATGGATGAGTTCGAAATCGTGCTCATTCAGATGCCCTATGTCGGTGGTGCGGCTAGTCGCATGAGCGACTTCTTCATGCGTTTAATGGGCTTTATGGCTATCGGGCGCGTGCTCCGTCGGCATGGCGTGGCGCTCCCCGTAATCGGCGATATCGAACGAGAGAGCTACAAGGCTCAGTTGCTGACCGCGCCGGAGGCCGAACGTCTCGCATCAGGGCGTCAATTCATGTCTCCGGAAAATCGGGCCCTTCTGCGCGAGCAGGCGGCAAAGAGCCACGCGGAAGAATATCCGGAAGATTTCGTCTATGATTTTGTCGAGCCCGGCCCAGGCGATGATTTTGAGTTCGGCATCAATTACAAAGCGTGTGGCTTCTGCAAGTTCGCTGGCCGAAACGGAGATCAAGAAATCCTGCCACACATTTGCGGGTTAGATTTCGAGGCTTACGCGACACGGGGCATTCGCCTCGAACGGACACAAACGCTGGCCGGCGGCGCAAGCCATTGCAATTTTCGGTTCTCGCGGCTCGATCCAGAATAGGTTACGCCCAACGTCGGCTTTTGGGTCGAATGCGGTCCTTCGAATCCGGAAGCACGCGACGATGATCAAGCCACCCTGGGCGACATGCGGCCCTATTGGAGAGCCGGCTGTTTGCCGGCCGGCGGCGCCCAGGATCCGCGCACCGGCGGCAAAGCGACGCTGTTGTAACGGTCCGCCGCACCGCAATATCGGTGGGGCGAGTCTCACGGCGAGAGGATCATTATGACCGGACCCGAAGCGCGTCACCGCGTGGTCGTCATCGGCGCCGGCTTCGGCGGGCTGCAGGCGGTGCTCCGCCTGAAGGGCGCGCCGGTCGACATCACCCTGATCGACCGGCGCAACCACCATCTGTTCCAGCCGCTGCTGTACCAGGTCGCCACCGCGTCGCTGGCGCCGTCGGAGATCGCCTGGCCGATCCGCCATCTGGTGGCGCGGCGGCCGGAGGTGCGGACCATCCTGGGCGAGGTCACCGGGGTCGACATGGCCGGGCGGCAGGTGCAGCTGGGCGACGAACGCGTGCCCTACGACACGCTGCTGGTCGCGACCGGCGCCCGCCACGCCTATTTCGGCCATGACGACTGGGAGCCCTTCGCCCCCGGGCTGAAGGACATCGACGACGCCACCGCGATCCGCCGCCGCATCCTGACGGCCTTCGAGCGGGCGGAGACCGAGACCGACCCGGCGGTGCGCAAGGCGCTGCTGACCTTCGTCGTCGTCGGCGCCGGGCCGACCGGGGTGGAGATTGCCGGCACCATCGCCGAGCTGGCGCACCACACCATGGTCAGGGATTTCCGCGCGCTCAATCCGAAGGAGGCCCGCATCCTGCTGGTCGAGGCCGGGCCGCGGGTGCTGCCGGCGTTTCCGGAGGACCTGTCGGCCTATGCGAAGACGGCGCTGGAAGGGCTGGGGGCGGAGATCCTCACCGGCCACGCCGTGACCGCCTGCGACGCCGAGGGCGTGGCGCTGACGGCGGAGCGGATCCCGGCGAAGACCATCATCTGGGCCGCCGGCGTCCAGGCCTCGCCCGCCGCCACCTGGCTGGGGGCGGAGGCGGACCGCGCCGGCCGGGTCATGGTCGCGCCCGACCTGACCCTGCCGGGCCATCCCGAGATCTTCGTGGTCGGCGACACCGCCCGGCTCGACGCCTGGAACGGCCAGCCGCTGCCCGGCATCGCCCCGGCGGCCAAGCAGCAGGGCCAGCACGTCGCCGACACCATCCGGGCCCGGCTGGAGGGCAAGCCGGAGGTGCGCCCGTTCCGCTACAAGCATGCCGGCAGCCTGGCCACCATCGGCAAGCGCGCCGCGGTGATCGATTTCGGCTGGATCAAGCTGCGCGGCTGGCTGGCGTGGTGGATCTGGGGCTTCGCCCACATCTACTTCCTGATCGGGCTGCGCAACCGCCTGACCGTGGCGCTGAGCTGGCTGTGGATCTACACCACCGGCCAGCGCAGCGCCCGGCTGATCACCGGGCGCGGGCGCGAGGAGTAGTCAGGGCGTCGGCGCGTCCGGCGCGATCAGCCCGCGCTCGCGCAGCGCCTGCCAGAAGCCCTCGGGGATCGGCGCGGCAGCCAGGGCGAGGTTCTCGGCGCTGCGGCCGGGCCGGCTGGCGCCCGGGATGATCGCCGCCACCGCCGGATGCGCCAGCGAAAACTGCAGCGCCGCGGCGCGCAGGTCGATTCCGAACTCGGCCGCGACCGCCTTCAGCCCGTCGACCCGGGCCTGAATCTCCGGCGTCGCCGCCTGGTACTCGTAATGCGCGCCGCCGGCCAGGATGCCGGAATTGTACGGCCCGCCGACGACGATGCCGGCGCCGCGCCGCTCGGCCTTCGGCATCAGCCCGGCCAGCGCCGTGCGATGGTCCAGCAGGGTGTAGCGGCCGGCCAGCAGGAAGCCGTCGGGGTCGGCGCGGTCGAGCGCGATCTCGCAGGGCTCGACCTTGTTGACGCCGAGGCCCCAGCCCTTGATGACACCTTCCTCACGCAGCCGGGTCAGGGCCCGGCCGGCGCCATCCAGCGCCTGGTCCAGCACCTCGCGCCAGCGGTCGCCGTGGAAATCCTCGGCCACGTCGTGGATCCAGACCAGGTCGATGCGGTCGGTGCCCAGGCGCTTCAGGCTGTCCTCGATCGAGCGCAGCGTGCCGTCGGCGGAATAGTCGTAGACGACCTTGTTCGGCAGGCCGAATTCGAACAGGCCGCCCTTCTCGCCCTGGTCGCGGGTGCCGGTCTCGATCTCGTCCAGGATCAGGCGGCCGACCTTGGTGCTGAGCACGGTGTCGCCGCGCGGCTTGTCCTGTAGCGCCTTGCCCATGCGCAGCTCGGACAGGCCGGCGCCATAGAAGGGCGCGGTGTCGAAATAGCGGATGCCGGCATCCCAGGCGTCGCGGACGGCGGCGATCGCCTCGTCCTCCGGGATGGCGCGGAACATGTTGCCCAGCGGCGCGCCGCCGAAGCCCTGCGCGTGGTGGAGGGGCAGGCGCATGATCAAATCCTTCCATGTCGTCGTGACCGCCGGGATATGGCGAGGCGCCGCCGCCCCGGTACCCGGCGCGGCGGCCCATCACCTTGGAAGAAACTTCACAGCCGGCCCGGCGCGGGCAGCGGGGCCGTTTCGATGTCAGCTCGTCCTTGCTCCTCCGGACGCTCCGCCGGCCCTGCGGCGCCATTCGGTCACCGACAGCCATACCGCCGAAACCAGGAAGTAGAGTGCGCCCACGGCAGCATAGCCGGCGATGGCGGTGATCGACGGCGGCGCCGGCATCCGCGCCTGCACGATGAAGAACGCGCCGGCCAGCGCCGATTGGCCGCCGCTCAGGATCATCGCCCACTGGGCGCCAGAGCTCGTCCAGCGGCGAACCGCGGTGCCGAGCTGCAGCAATCCGGACAGTATGGCCCAGACGCCGAACACCCCGAGCACCGCGTTCATGCCCGTCGGCAGCGTCATGGCGACGGCGAGAGCGGTGATCAGACTGACAACGGCGTTGATGCTTTGGGTGCGATTCCGGCCCAGCCCACCGCTTGCCGCGGCATCGGCGGTGTTCGCCAGAGCATCCCATGCCGGGTAGATGATCAGCAGAACCGCGGCGATCGACGATGTCTGCTGTCCCAGGGTGAACGCCGCGGCCACCCATAGGACGGAAAACGCCGATCGAGCGAAATAGTAGAGCCTCAGCCATCGCTCCTGGGCGCCGGCGGGATTCATGGGCTGGTCTGTCATGGAAGGGCCTTCCGGAAAAGGGGGAACTCGGGGGTGTTTTCTCGCGGCGGACAGGTTGTCTACCGACTAGTTGGTAGTCTCGATATGCAGCTTGTATGACCGGTTGCGGTGCGACGGGCCGCTGGGCCCGGTGGCGTGCGGAGGCTGGCTGGGAGGATCAGTGCTGGGCGGACAGCCGGTCGAGCAGGGGAGCCGTGATGATGGCAAACATCTTCGGGTCGCCATAGGCCCGGGCCGACAGCATCGCCCCATGGACGGTCGCCATGAAAGCCTCCGCCTCAAAGCGGGGCATACTCGTGGGTTGAAGGCGACCCTGCTGTACCCCGCGTTCGAACACCGAGGTCAGCCACGCCGACAAGAAACGGAAATGCGCCTTGACTTCAACCGCCACCCTCTCCGGCAGCATGGGAAGTTCGCTCGCGAGAAGGGCGCAGACACAGAATGACAGGCTCGCATCCGTGATGCACTTCTCCCAAAATCCCAAATAGGCGCGGAGCTGCTCTGCCGGATCGGAGACATGGCCTTCGAGTTGTGCGAGTCCGGCCTCGGATTCTTCGCGATAGCGAGAGACGAGCGTGCGGACCAGATCGGCCTTGCTCGGGAAGTGATGGTGAATGCTTGGCTTGCGAATGCCGACCACTTGGGCGATGTCGGCATAGCTGAAGCCGTTGTAGCCGCCGGCGACGATCAGGGATCGCGCGCAGGCCAGGATATCGTCGGCAGTGGAAGAAGGGTTTCCCATAAGATCTATCTACCTTCTAGTAGGTAGTTGGTCAAGCCGCGATGCACAGCTCGAAGGGTGATCAGTGCGTGCGAGGAACTGGCCGAGACGGGCGCCCGCGTCCCCGGCCATACTCCAATCTAAATGGGAGAGGGCGCGACCATGGGATATCCGATCGAAGGCATCGCCGGCACGACCCTGATCCGGGCGCCGTCGAATCTCGGGCTGCGCCCGCTGCGACCGGGGCATGAGCCGGGGACCTGGCGGGGCCCGCAGGTGCTGACCGAGGCGGGGTTGGCGGCGCGGCTGGCGCTGGCGCGGATTGTCGACCTGGCGCGACCGCGCTACAGCACCGAACCGCAGCCCGGCACCGTGCTGCGCAACGGCCCGGCGATCCGCCGCTTCAACGAACAGGTCGCCGACGCGGTCGACGCGGCGCTGCGCGACCGGCTGTTTCCCATCGTGGTCGGCGGCGACTGCTCGATCCTGATCGGCGCCCTGGCCGGCGCCCGGCGGCACAGCGAGCTGGCGCTGGTCCATCTCGATGGCCACAGCGACTTCCGCCACCCCGGCAACTACGAGGACTTCCCGCTGCATTCGGCCGCCGGCATGGACCTGGCGCTGGCGGTCGGCCTCGGCGATCCGCTGATGCTGCGCTGGGACGGCGCGCCGGACCCACTGGTGCCGGCGGAGCGGGCGATCCAGATCGGCGAGCGCGAGGGACGCGACCCGGACTGGGGCTGGGAGGACATCGCCGACACCGCGATCACCCGGATCGACATGTTCGAGCTGCTGGAGATCGGGCTGCCGGAGGGGCTGCGCCGCAGCTTCGCGGTGCTGGACCGGACGCCGGAGATCCCGTTCTGGGTTCATCTCGACGTCGACATCCTCGACCAAGCGGTGATGCCGGCGGTGGATTCGCCCGGCAGCCCGGGGCTGGACTATGACGGGCTGGCGCAGCTGCTGCGCGGCTTCCTGGCCTCGCCGCGCTGCCTCGGCCTCAACGTCACCATCTACGACCCCGACCTGGACCCGGAAGGCGAGTACGCGCGGGGCCTGATCGAGATGCTCGTCGAAGGGCTGGCGCCGCTGGCGGAGCGCCGGCAGGGCTGAAGCCGGCGGCCGCCCTCCGGCGTCAATGCGCCATCAGCACCGGGCGGTCGGCGTGGAACAGCATGTGCTCGGTGACGCCGCCCAGGATCATCTCGCGGAACCGGCTGTGGCTGTAGCCGCCCATCACGATCAGCCCGGCATTGGCGCGCTGCGCCGCGGCCAGGATGGCGGCGTCGACTCCCTGCTTCGGGTCGTCCTCGGCGATCCGGTTGGCCGGCGCGCCGTGGCGGCTGAGATACTGCACCAGCTCGGCCGCGGTGCAGCGGTCCTCGCCCTCGTCGCGGGTGTAGACGCTGACCGCGGTCGCCGCTTCCAGGAAGGGCAGGGCAGCGGCGACGCTGCGCGACGCCTCCTTGCCGCCGTCCCAGGCGACCAGGATGCGGTCGGCGAAATCCTCCGCCACCGGCCCGGGCACGATCAGAACAGCGCGGCCGGTCTCGAATAGCGCCGCCTCCAGCACCGCCCGGCTGGCGTTCGGGTCCTGGCCCGGGCCGGGCGTCACGATCAGGTCGGCGACCGTGCCGCGATGGCCGACCGCGGCGGTCTCGCTGCCGGTCTCCTCGCGGAACTCGACCTCGGGCCCGGCGCCGGTCTCCGCCTTGGCGGCCTCGAACACGGCGCGGTTGCGGGCGGCGACCTCGTTCGAGGCCTTCTCCGCCCCCTCCAGCAGCATGCTGGTGGCGACCGCCATCTCGGCCCCGGTATAGGCCAGGACGCGCTGCGGGTCGGGACGCAGCGACAGCACCTCGACCGAGGCGTCGAAGCGCCGGCCGACGCGCAGCGCCGCATCGAGCGCGGCACGGTCGCCGGCATGGCCGCTGAGGGGGACGAGCAGGTGCTGGATGGTCATGCAGCCTCCGGGTCTCGGGTGCACGGGCAGTGTCCACCTAAGGAAACCGCCGATCCAGCGTTTCAGTGCCCGGCATGGCTGCCGTGCGGCTTCGTCGGGCTGCGTCCTTCAGCTCCGCAGTTGCCCGCAAGAGTTATTTCCTAGATGCCTTTTCAGGAAACATTTTTTCGGTATAGTGAAATTGTTCCCATATGTTCCCATCGACAGCGGGAGATGTTCATGCCGGATCGGATTGCCTCCGCCTGCCCGAAATTTCTGTTGCATGCGTTGACGATGCTCGCCGTCTTGATGGCGCCCCAATCCCTCCGCGCCTTTGAAGCGCCGGCGGCCTATCAGGCAATCGTCAAAACGGCCGCGGACAAGACCATCACGCTGACAGGCCGTGACCTCACGATCGAGCAGGTGATCGCCATCGCCCGCGACGGTGCGAAGGTGAAGCTCAGCGATGAAGCCCTGCAACGCTCGGCCGATGCCTACGGGCTCCTGCTTCAGGGCGCGGCCGAGAACGTGACAATCTACTGGTTCAACCGGGGTGCCGGCGACCAACGCGAAACGGTGATCTTTTCGGGTGACCCGACCACGCCCGAAAACACCAAGCTCCTGAAAGAGCAGCAACTGGCGCGCTTCAGGAGCGGGGTCGCCGCCGGTTTCGGCCCGGAATTGCACGAGGAGGCGCTCATACGCGCCATCATGGCAATCCGCGCCAACACCATGTCCTATGAGGCGGCCAGCCCGCAGCTGACCCGGATTCTGGTCGACATGCTCAATGCGCGCGTCACCCCGGTGGTGCAGTCGCGCGGGACGCTCGGTGAGGGCGACCTGCCCACCATGAATAACATCGCGGGGACCATGGTCGGGGAAGGCGAAGCCTATTACCGCGGCGTGCGCATGCCGGCTGCCCAGGCTCTTGCCAAGGCCGGCCTGAAGCCGCTGGAGCCCTTCGCCGCCGATGTTGCCGCTCTGACCAGCACCAACGCCTATGCCCAGGCCCAGGCCGTGCTGCTGCTGGCCGACTCGCGCAGCCTGCTGGAATGGACGGACCTCGCCTACGCCATCGATCTCCTCGGCATGAATTCCAGCGTCACGCCGATCTCCTCGCCGGTGCAGGCGATGCGTCCCCATCCATGGCTGACATGGGACGCTTCGCGGGTCATGGACATGCTCAGGGGCAGCTATCTCTTCGATGAAGACCCGGCCCGCATCATCCAGGATCCCGAAAGCATGCGCGCCTCCAGCCAGCGTCAGGGCTCGGCCTGGCAGGCCTGGGCCGATCTGCGCGATTCCACGCTGCTGTCCATCAACGCGTCCGATCACAACCCAGCCGTCCTGCCTGGCCTGACACCGGCAAGCTCATGGGAACTGAGCACGCCGCAGTTCATGAAATACTACGTCAAGGGCGGCCCGCTCAGCCACGGCAAGCCAGGCTATATCTTCTCCAACGCCAATTGGGATCCCTATCCCCTCGCCAATCAGGTGGAAGCCTTTACGATCGCGTTGACCAATATGGACGTGGCGATCGCCCAGCGCATCGAGCGCTTCCGCAACCCCTTCTTCACGGTGGTAAAGCCGGCCGATATCCTGAGTGCCGACATGCTCAGGAAGGCACCCAGGCTGGACGGCTACCTGCCGACCGATCTCTGGCTGGAGTTGTCGACCATGGGCGTGCCGGTCACGCCGGCAGGACAGGCCATCGTCGCCACGGTCGAAGACCTGCAGGCGGAAACCCGCATTAAGACACAGCGTGCCCGCGACGCCGTCGACCTTTCCTTCCAGCTCCTGGCCCAGGACCTGCTGATGGGAAGTTTCTGGATGGAGGTGCGCAAGGTCCAGACTCCCGGGCGCAACTTCGGAACGGTGCCGACCGCGGCGCTGGCGGCCCTGCGCGAGGTCGTGCCGTGGCAACAATTGCCATCCGAGCGGCAGAAACGCCCGCTCGGGATGGTGGTTTATGACTTCATGCAGGCCAATCCCGCTTCGAAATTCTACCCGGGCGGGCCGAAGCCACCGCAGGGCCAGCAGGTCCCCAAGGCAGGGCCGTCGGCGAACTGAGGCGAGCCGCCAGCTCGTCCGGAACCACAGGCGTCAGGCGCCCGCCACGGGCAGCGGCACGTCGTGCTTCTTCAGGATCTTGGCCTGCCGCTTGGCCAGGGTGTCCTGGTCGAAATCGGCGATCAGCTCGTTGAACAGGGTGTGCCAGTTCACCTTGGCCTTGAGGTGGATGAAGACCGAGCCCAGGCCCAGCGCGGCGCGGTCCATGAACACGAATTCGCGCGGCACCTCGACCCCGCCGACCCGGCGCAGCTCCCTGTGCACCTGCTCGGCGGTCTCGCGGCCGTAGACGCCGTTCTTGGCCTCGCCGATCAGCCGCACCCTGTTCTCCAGGATCGGCCCGTACAGGAAGCCGGCCCAGACGTTCAGCACGTCCGCCAGCTCCTTGGTCATGTTCTTGAAGCCCCAGGTCCGGTAGGCCTCGACCGCCCGGTCGCGGTCGTTGGTCTCCAGGGCCCGGTACAGCTCGATCACGGCGCCGACGAAGCTGGGCGGGAACACCCGGACGCAGCCGAAATCGAGCAGGTTGATTGAATCGTCCGGCCGCACCGTGTAGTTGCCGAGATGCGGGTCGCCGTGGATCACGCCGTAATAGTAAAGCGGCACATACCAGGCCCGGAACATGTTGAGCGCCAGCTGCGCCCGCTGCTCCTCGCTGCCCTGGACGAAGGTCAGGATCCCCTCGCCGTCCTGCCAGGTGGTGGTCAGCAGGCGCCTGGTCGACAGCTCCGGCACCACCTCCGGCACATGCACGTTCGGCTCCTTCGCCAGCATCTCGGCATAGAGCTGCGAGTGCCGGGCCTCGAGCGCGTAATCCAGCTCCTCGCGCAGCCGCTCCGAGATCTCGGCGTGGATCTGCTTGGTCGACACCGTCTTGTCGTAGCGCTCGAAGATGCCGAGGATCAGCTTCAGCTGCTTCAGGTCGGCCTCGACCGCCGACTGCATGTCCGGGTACTGCAGCTTGCAGGCGAGGCGGCGGTCGTCGAACCCGACCGCCTTGTGCACCTGGCCGAGCGAGGCCGCGGCCGCCGCCTCGTGCTCGAAGCTCTTGAACTTGCCCTGCCAGCCCTGGCCCAGCTCGCTCGCCATCCGGCGCTTGACGAAGGGCCAGCCCATCGACGGGGCGTTGGCCTGCAGCTGCTGCAGCTCCTGCGCGTATTCCTTCGGCACCGCATCCGGGATCGTGGCCAGCATCTGCGCCACCTTCATCAGCGGGCCCTTCAGCCCGCCCAGCGCCGCCCGCAGCTCGTTGGCATGCGCCTCGCGGTCGACCTTGAGGCCGAGATAGCGCTCGCCCGCCACCCGGGCGGCGAGACCCCCCATGGCGCCGGAGACGCGGGCGTAGCGGCGCAGGCGTCCGCCGAAACTGTTCTCTTCGTCGGCCATGATCCACCGGAGGTCGCGCGGCCGGGCCCGGCCGCCCGACCTATCTAGGGGCAGAACCCCGATCCGTCACCCCCGGGCGGTGTCGCAGCGGCCTCCCGGGTTCGTTTCCGTCGCGATTTCCAGACAACCGGAAATCTTGGATCAAGGACAGCAATGCTGTCGGTTTCCCGTTGCTTTCTTGCCCGGGAAGCCCCGGTGCGATTGTCCCCGGAGCGAAATAAGATTACCTATTTAGGGGTGGCCGCGGCGACAGATCGGCGGCCTTTCGGGAGGCATCGATGACGGCAACGGCGCTTGCTTCCGTGAGCCTCGAGGACAAATACACCCTCGACTCCGGCCGCATCTATCTCACCGGCATCCAGGCGTTGGTCCGCCTGCCCCTGATGCAGCGCCGGCGCGACGAAGCCGCCGGGCTGAACACCGCCTGCTTCATCTCCGGCTATCGCGGCTCGCCGCTCGGCGGCTACGACCAGGCGCTGTGGGCGGCGCGCAAATTCCTGCAGAAGCAGGCCATCGAGTTCAAGCCCGGGCTGAACGAGGATCTGGGCGCCACCGCGGTCTGGGGCAGCCAGCAGGTCGGGCTGTGGCCCGGCGCCAAATATGACGGCGTGTTCGGTATCTGGTACGGCAAGGGCCCCGGCGTCGACCGCACCGGCGACGTGCTGAAGCACGCCAATTTCGCCGGCACCTCGCAGTTCGGCGGCGTCCTGGCCCTGGCCGGTGACGACCACGCCTGCAAATCCTCGACCGTGCCGCACCAGTCCGAGCACGCCTTCATCGCCCATATGATGCCGGTGCTGAACCCGACGAACGTCCAGGAGATCCTGGATTACGGCCTGTATGGCTGGGCCATGAGCCGCTATTCCGGCCTGTGGGTCGGCTTCAAGACCATCGCCGAGAATGTCGACAGCTCCGCCTCGGTGCATGTCGACCCGAACCGGGTCCAGATCGTGCTGCCCGAGGATTTCGCGATGCCGCCCGGCGGCCTGAACATCCGCTGGCCCGACCCGCCGCTGGTGCAGGAAGAGCGGCTGATGCGCGACAAGCTGTACGCCGCGCTCGCCTTCGCCCGCGCCAACAAGCTCGACCATCTGGTCTATGACAGCGGCCGGCACCGCTTCGGCATCGTCACCACCGGCAAATCCTATCTCGACGTGCGCCAGGCGCTGGACGACCTCGGCATCGACCAGGCGCTGGCGGCGCAGCTCGGCATCTGCATCTACAAGGTCGGCATGCCCTGGCCGCTGGAGCCGACCGGCGTGCGCGCCTTCGCCGAAGGCCTCGACGAGCTGATCGTGGTCGAGGAGAAGCGGGCCCTGATCGAGAACCAGCTGAAGGAACAGCTGTACAACTGGCAGGCCGACAAGCGGCCGGTGATCGTCGGCAAGTTCGACGAGAAGCGGGAGTGGATCCTGCCCTCGACCGGCGAGCTGACTCCGGCGCAGATCGCGGTCGCCATCGGCAAGCGGCTGCTGAAGTACCTGGATCATCCCGGCCTGGCCGAGCGCGTCCGGTACCTGGAGGAGCGCGAGGGCCAGAAGAAGATCGTCAAGGCCGCGGTCGACCGGGTGCCGTTTTTCTGCTCCGGCTGCCCGCACAACACCTCGACCCGGGTGCCGGAGGGCAGCCGCGCGTTGGCCGGCATCGGCTGCCACTACATGGCGACCTGGATGCCCGACCGCAAAGCCGAGACCTTCAGCCAGATGGGCGGCGAGGGCGCGGCCTGGATCGGCCAGGCGGCGTTCACCGACACCAAGCACGTCTTCGTCAATCTCGGCGACGGCACCTATTTCCACTCCGGCAGCCTGGCCATCCGCGCGGCGCTCGCGGCCGGCGTCAACGCCACCTACAAGATCCTGTTCAACGACGCGGTGGCGATGACCGGCGGCCAGCCGATCGACGGCACCCTCACCGTGCCGATGATCGCGGCCCAGCTCAAGGCCGAGGGCGTCCAGACCCTGGTCGTGGTCACCGACCGGCCGGAGATCTATGGCGAGCGGGGGACGCAGAGCAAGCTGCTGCCGGCGGGCGTGCCGGTCGAGCACCGCGACGAGCTCGACCATGTCCAGCAGCGGCTGCGCGAGACGCCCGGCGTCTCGGTGATGATCTACGACCAGACCTGCGCCGCCGAGAAGCGCCGCCGCCGCAAGCGCGGCCTGATGGAGGACCCGGCCCGCCGGGTGTTCATCAACGAGGCGGTGTGCGAGGGCTGCGGCGACTGCTCGAAGGTCTCGAACTGCCTGTCGGTGGTGCCGGTGGAGACCGAGTTCGGCCGCAAGCGCGCGATCGACCAGTCGAGTTGCAACAAGGACTATTCCTGCGTCAACGGCTTCTGCCCGTCCTTCGTCTCGGTGCTGGGCGGCACGTTGCGCAAGCCGAAGCCGGCGGCGGAGGGCAAGGCCGACCTGTTCCCGGCGCTGCCGGAGCCGACGCTGCCGTCGCTGGACCAGCCCTACGGCATCATGATCACCGGCATCGGCGGCACCGGCGTCATCACCATCGGCGCGCTCCTGGGCATGGCCTCGCATCTCGAGGGCAAGGGCGTCTCGGTGCTCGACCAGGCCGGGCTGGCCCAGAAGGGCGGCGCCGTGGTCAGCCATGTCCGCATCGCCCGCGATCCCGCCGACATCCACGCCGTGCGCATCGCCGCCGGCGGTGCCCAGCTGATGCTGGGCTGCGATCTGGTCGTGGCCGCCTCGGGCGAGGCGCAGTCGAAGATCAACCCCGGCCTGACCCGGCAGGTGGTGAACAGCCACGAGACCATCACCGGCGCCTTCACCCGCAACCCGGACTTCGTCATCCCCGGCAAGTCGATGCTGGAGGCGGTGGCCAAGAACGGCGGCGACCCGGCGCTGCTGGACGCGGTCGACGCCACCCGCCTGGCCACCGCGCTGCTCGGCGACAGCATCGCCACCAACCTGTTCATGCTCGGTTACGCCTGGCAGAAGGGGCTGGTGCCGGTGTCGCACGAGGCGCTGGAGAAGGCGATCGAGCTGAACGGCACCGCGGTCGCCATGAACAAGGCCGCCTTCCTGTGGGGCCGCCGCGCCGCCCATGACCTCGCCCAGGTCGAGCGGCTGGCGGCGCCGCCGCAGGAGCAGGGGCACCGGCTGTCGCGTACGCTGGACGAGGCGATCGCCCGCCGGGTCGAGCAGCTGACCGCCTATCAGGATGCCGCCTACGCCGCGCGCTTCAGCACGCTGGTCGGCAAGGTCCGTGCCGCGGAAGCGAAGCTGGGCCGCGAGGACCTGACCGACGCGGTGGCGCGGAACCACTACAAGCTGCTGGCCTACAAGGACGAGTACGAGGTCGCCCGGCTGTACACCGATGGCAGCTTCCTGAAGCAGATCGAGGCGCAGTTCGAGGGCGACTACACGCTGCAGTTCCACCTCGCCCCGCCGAGCTTCTCCGAGAAGGATCCGGAGACCGGGCATCTGAAGAAGCGTGCCTTCGGGCCGTGGATGCTGCGGGCCTTCGGCCTGCTGGCACGGATGAAGCGGCTGCGCGGCACCGCCCTCGACCCGTTCGGCCGGACCGAGGAGCGCAAGACCGAGCGGCAGCTGATCACCGATTACGAGACGGTGGTTGAGGAGCTGCTGGCCCGGCTGGGGCCGGACACCCACGCCGTCTGCGTCGCCATCGCCCGGGTGCCGGAACAGATCCGCGGCTACGGCCACATCAAGGACGAGGCCCTGGACAAGGCCAAGGCGCGCGAGGCCGAGCTGCTGGCGACCCTGCGCACCCCGGCCGCGCCGAAGCTGGCGGCGGAGTAGGGGGTCAGTCGGGCGGCAGCGCCGGCAGGCTGCATTGCACCAGCAGGCGGACCAGCTCCGCCTGCCGGCTCGTGCCGGTCTTCTCGAAGATGTTGGCCAGATGGCTCCGGGCGGTGCTGTCCGAGATCGACCGGCGCCTGGCCGCGGCCTTGACGCCATCGCCGCGGCCGATTTCGACGGCGAAGCCGGCCTCCGCCGGCGTCAGCCCGAACAGCTCCTGCAGCAGGGCGGAGGTGGGCGCCGCATCGTGGTCCGGATCGATGATGAAGATCGCCACCCGGGACTGGGGCCGCCGGTCCCCGACTCCGGCCTGGCGGATCGGGATCACGGTCAGCAGCAGGGGGTGCGCGCCGGATGGGCGCGACAGGCGCATCCTGGTTCCGGCGGCGGCGGCGCGCGTGGCGGCATCGATGCCGGGGCGCGCGGCCCCGGCCGCCGCCGCCATGGCCACGGCGTGCCGCAGCCGGCGGGTCTCCTCCGGCAGTGCCGCGGCGACGCCGGCCGGTCCGGCCGACAGCCCGTCGGGGCGGGCGACGAGCGCGTGGGCCCGTCGGTTGAGATAGGCCGGCCGGCCCGCGGCATCGCAGAGGATCAGCCCGAGGTCGATCCGGTCGAGCACGGCCATCGCGTCGGCGAAGCGCAGATCGGCGACGCCCAATGTCCGACGGAGCTCCAGGGTGCGGGCGAGATGCGGCAGGACCACCTGCAGCGCCGCGACCTCGCGGTCGGCGAAATCCGGCGCGCCCAGGACCCGGCGGACGGCGACGTAGCTGCTGTGGGTCGGCGTCTGCCGCACCAGCGCCACGACGCCGTAGAAGTCGCCGTTCGGTCGGACCACCTCGTTGTAGAAATCCGACCGGATGAAATC
Source organism: Inquilinus sp. CA228 (assembly GCF_052078665.1). NCBI lineage: Bacteria > Pseudomonadati > Pseudomonadota > Alphaproteobacteria > Rhodospirillales > Rhodospirillaceae > Inquilinus > Inquilinus sp. CA228. The sequence continues at coordinate 15,201 of NZ_JBQJIK010000102.1, forward strand.
GCGCTCGGGCTTCAGCTCCAGGCTGCGCACGGCCCGGCCGAGCGGCAGCCTGGCCGCCCACGGCGCCGTCCGCGGGGCGCCGGGGGCCGACATGCGCTGCAGATGGGCCGGGTCCCAGCGCCAGCCGATCATCAGATCCGCCCGCCGCTGCGGCTGGTCCTCGACCAGCAGCGATCCGCGCTGCCCGTCGGCGACGGCGGTGATCGCCTCGACCGCATCGGGCCAGGCATCCGGCGACGTCGCGGCGTCGTAGATCCGCTGCACGGCCGTGAGGATTGCGTCCGCCCGGTCCATGCCCCCCGCCTGTCGGAAACGTCACGCTGGCTCTCGGGAATTTTATCACAGACCGCCGCTTTCCGGTACGTCGGCGAGCGGCCGGATGGCGTGTGTCACCGGAATGGATTGATGATGGTCACGCCGTCGATGGTGCGGCCGTGCGACAGGTCTTCCGAAAAGAGCTCACGGCAGCCGGCGGCGCGGGCTGCGGCGATAATGGCGCTGTCCCAAAATGAAAACCGGTGACGAGCCTTGATCTCCAGAGCGGCCTCAAGGATCAGAACGGTGTTCTCCTGGATATCAAAGCGCAGCCACGTACCGATCAGGCCTGTCGCGATGTCGTGGGGAAGCGGATCAGGCCGCGAGGCTCGGGTCGCCTGCACATAGAATTCCTGCAGGACCTGCACCGACAGAACGCAGTCATCGCGGTCTAGCAGCGCCTGCGCCCGATCGCGCTTTTTCGACTCCTCGGCCGCGTTGCTGACAGAATACAGCAGAATATTGGTGTCGAGGAATGGGCCGACGTTCAGGTGCCGCGTCCGTGAATGTCATCGCGTGACAGGCGGTCGGACGCACGGAATGAGCGTATGGAAGCCCGCAGCCTAGCCTCTTCCCGCTTCAATCGTTCGGCTTCACTTTCCTCCTGAGCCAGCTCATTCAAGAACTGTTTGACGAGAGCTGAGACAGAGGTGTCCTGCTCGGCGGCTTTCATGCGTGCCCGCCGATAGGTGTCATCGTCCACAGAAACTGTGATATTCTTCATGGATTTACAGTACCTTTCTCCGGTTTGGAGATCAACTACGACGCGCCATGCGCGCATCTAGCCGTCGAACTGGGCGGTCAGCCAGGCCAGGGCCATCCGCACCGCCGGCAGGTCGAGCCGGCGCGGGTCGCACAGCACCCACCACTGTCCCTCCGCCGGAATCCGGATGGAAAAGGGGCGGACCAGCGTGCCGTCACGGACATGCTGGGAGGACAGCACGTCGCTGACCAGCACCATGCCGCCGCCATGCAGCGCGACGTCGATGGCGACGCTGATGTCGGAGAAATGCATCTGCCGCGCGGCATGCGGCGCCTTGACCCCGGCGGCCGCGAACCAGCGGCGCCATTCGGTGCCGTCGTCCTGGTGCAGCAGGGGCACCTCGCCCAGCGCCGACGGGTCGGGGATGACGCCGCCGCGGTCGCCGAACAGCCGCGGGCTGCAGGCCGGGGACAGCGCCACCTCCGCCAGGATGCGCGACCACTGCCCCGGCCAGGGCCCGCCGCCGAAGGTGACGCCGACATCGACCCCGGCAGTCGCCACCGCGTCGTTGTCCAGCACCCGCACGGTGCAGTCGACGGTCGGATGGGCCCGCGCGAACTCCGCCAGCCGCGGCGCCAGCCATTTGCTGGCGAACATCGGCGGCGCCCCGATCACCAGCGGCCCGGCCAGCTCGCCGGCCCGGGCGGCCAGCAGTGTCGCCGCGGCGGACATGGTCTCCAGGCTGTCATGCACCGTGCGGTGGAACAGCCGGCCGGCGCCGGTCAGGACGACCCGGCGGCCGCGCCGCTCGAACAGCGGGAAGCCGACCGCGTCCTCCAGCCTTCGCATCTGGTGGCTGACCGCGCTGTCGGTCAGGTGCAGGGACCTGGCGGCGCGGGAGAAGCTCTCATGGCGCGCCGCCAGGTCGAAGGTGCGCAGCGGGTCGAGGGGCAGGCGCATGGCATCGCCTTCTTGAATTCATATCATCTATTTCCTGAGATTTGATCACTTTGTGTCAAGTAGGCATCACGATAGGGTTTCGTAACCGGGCGCGCCAAGACGCCCGGACCATCCGACAGGGGTGACGTCATGGGTTGCGCCATTCGAGGCATGCTGATCGCCGGCACCGTCCTGGCGGCCGCCGCGCTGGCGGCGGAAGGCCCCGCGCGGGCAGAGGATCTGCGGCTGGGGGCGGCGGGGCCGTTCACCGGGCCGGAGGCGTCGTTCGGCGAGCAGATGGCCAGTGGCGCCGAGCTGGCGGTCGCCGACCTCAACGCCAAAGGCGGCATCCTCGGCCGCCATGTCACGCTGGAATTGGGCGACGACCAATGCGACCCGCGCCAGGCGGTCAGCGTCGCCAACGACCTCGCCGGCCGCGACGTGGCGGCGGTGGTCGGCCACTTCTGCTCTTCCTCCTCGATTCCGGCGGCGGCCGTCTATCACGACAGCGGCATCCCGATGGTGACGCCGGCCTCGACCAACCCGGCCCTGACCGACGAGGCGGCGGCCAAGGGCTGGCAGGAGATCTTCCGGATCTGCGGCCGCGACGACGCCCAGGGCGGCGTGTCCGGCCGCTACCTGGCGGCGCATTACAAGAAAGTCGCGATCGTCCATGACCGATCCGCCTTCGGCACCGGCGTGGCCGAGGAGACGCGGAAGGCGATGAACGCCGCCGGCCTGAAAGAGGTGCTGGTCGAGAGCATCAACCAGGGCGAGCGCGACTTCTCTGCCGTGGTCAGCAAGCTGAAGGATGCCGGGGTCGAGGCGGTGTATTACGGCGGCTACCAGACCGAGGCCGGCCTCCTGATCCGCCAGTCGCGCGAGCAGGGGCTGGCCGCCGTCTTCGTCGCCAGCGACGGCATCCTGGCCGATGATTTCTGGGCCATCGCCGGCGCCGCCGCCGAAGGCACGCTGATGACGCACCCGCCCGATCCGCGCGGCACCGCCGCCGGCAAGGCCGTGGTCGAGGCGCTGAAGGCGCGCGGCAAGAGCCCGGACGGCTTCGCCCTGTACAGCTACGCCGCCTTCCAGGTGCTGGCCCAGGCGGCGGAGGCCGCGGGCAGCGCCGAGCCGGCGGCGATCGTCAAGGCGCTGCGCGGCGGCAAGCCGTTCGACACCGTGCTCGGCCCGATCCGCTTCGACGCCAAGGGCGACGTCGTCGACCCGTCCTACGTCATGTACGCCTGGCGCGGCGGCACCTATGCCGAGCTGAACTGACCGTCCCGCAACCGGAGCACACCATGCCCGAAGCGACCGATCCCGGCCTGATGCCGCCCGGCCTCGTGGTCAACACCATGAAGGGCGACCCCGGCGAGCACCGCGCCGGCAGCTGGCTGGAATGGGACGGGCGGTGGCAGGGGCTGCAGGCGGCGCTGCTGGGCATCCCCTTCGACGGCGCCTCGGTGGTCCGCACCGGGTCGCGCCACGGGCCGGATTCGGTGCGCCGGTCGATGATGTACTACACCACCTACAGCAGCGGCGACGGCCGGGCGATGACCGGCTTCCGCGCCGCCGATGTCGGCGACGTGCCGACCGTGGTCACCGACCTGCCGGGCAGCCACGACCGGATCAGCACGGCGATCGCGGCCATCGTCGGCCGCGGCATCGTGCCGGTGGCGATCGGCGGCGACCATTCGATCTCCTTCCCGATCATCCGCGGCGTGGTGCGGGCGCTGGGCCCGGGCAAGCGGCTGGGCGTGATCCATTTCGACGCCCATCACGACCTGCGCAAGGCGCATCTCGGCGCCGAATCCAGCGGCGTGCCGGTCCGCAAGTCGCTGGAGCTGCTGGACGGGGCGCTGTCCGGGCGCAACCTGGTGCAGATCGGCATGGCCGAGTTCGCCAACTCGCCCCAGCTCGCCGGCTATGCGGCGGAGCAGGGGGTGACGGTGATCCCGGCGCTGGAGGTGCGGCGCCGCGGCATGGCGGCGGTGGTGGACCAGGCCCTGGCGCAGGCGACCGACGGGGTGGATGCGCTCTATGTCTCGGTCGACATCGACTGCATCGACCAGAGCCAGGCGCCCGGCACCGCGGCGCCCAACCCGGGCGGGCTCGATGCGCGCGACGTGCAGGAGGCGCTGCGTCGGATCGGCGGCCACCCGAAGACGGTCGGCTTCGACCTGGTCGAGATCTCGCCGCCCTTCGACCATGACGACATCACCGGCCGCACCGGCGCCGCCCTGGTCCTCAATGTCCTGTTCGGGCTGGCCGGGCGGGCCGGCTGAGGCCGCCGGTCAGCGGAAGAACAGCCAGATCAGGATCAGGAGCGGGATCGGGATGCCGAGCAGCCAGAGCAGGATGTAGCGCACGCGACGCCTCCGGTTCGTTCGGCCGTCATCGCCCTGGCTTCGGGCGGCGGCCTCTAGGAACCGGAACGGCGGTTCGCCTCCTTCAGTTCCTCCGCCTCCCGCCACTCGCGCTCGCGGTTGAGGTAGTCCTCGAGGGTGCGGCCGGAGACCGGCTCGAACCGCTCCTCCAGCGTCTCCAGCGTGTCGATCCGGTCGAGCCGGAAGCTGCGGAAGTCCTGGCGCAGCTCGCACCAGGCGGTGGCGGTCCAGCGATTGCCCCAGAAGAACAGGCCGAGCGGATGCACGATCCGTTCGCTCGCGGCCTCCGGTGCGTTGTAGTGCAGCCGCAGCTTGCGCCGCTCGGCGATCGCCAGGCGGATCGGCTCCATCAGCTCCAGCGGATAGGGGCGGCGGCCCGGGGCATGGATCGGCACCTCGTCGAGCGCGGCGGCGCTGGCCTCCGGCAGCACGCCGGAGATCTTGCGCGCAGCGTTGCCGGCGGCGCGGGCCAGGGCCGGGTCGGTCCAGGCCGCAACCATGCGGGCGCCGAGGCTCAGCGCCAGCAGCTCCTCGGCGGTGAACTGCACCGGCGGCGGCTCGAAGCCGCGGCGCAGCCGGTAGCCGACCCCGGCCTCGCCGTCGATCGGCGCGCCGCTGGCCAGCAGGTCCGCCATGTCGCGGTAGACCGTGCGCTCCGAGACCTCGAGCACCTGCGACAGCTGCAGCGCCGTGACCAGGCTGCGGCCGCGCATCAACAGCAGGATCTGGATCAGGCGATCGGCTCGGCGCATCGGCGGGAGGCCCGCCGAAGGGGCAGGCGGCAAGGTCAGAGGGAACGGCTCCCGCAGTGATAGAGCCGAACGCCCGGCCCGTCGATGACCTGGATGCAGCGGCCGGCGTCGCGGTCGATGGTGCCGTCCGGCCCGGCGATCGCCGGACGGCTGCCCTCCGCCGCCTCGACCACGGTCTGGACCGCGGTCTCGGGCGCGATGCCCGGCAGGGCCCGGAACAGCACGATCTCGGTGACGAAGCCCATCGGTGTCTCTCCACGCAAGAGGCCCTTTGCCGGGCCATCGATGGAGAGACAATACAACACCCCTCCTGACAGCATCCTGTCAGGAGGGGTGAGGAGAGCCGTCAGATGTTGAGCTTGCGCACCGACTGGCGGAACGCCGCCCGCGCGCTGTCGGCCGCCTTGCGCGCCTTGGCGAGGTCGGTGCCGACCTGCTCCAGCTCGCTCTCGCTGTCGTTCAGCTTGCCGAGATAGCGCTGAAACAGATCGCTGTCCTTCGGCACGGCGCCGATGTTCTGGCGCAGCCGCGCCTGCTCCCGGCTGATCTCGCCCTGGCGCTGGTCCAGCCGCCCGGCCTCGGCCTCGTGGTCGCGGATCACCGCGAGCTGGCCGGCGAGGTCGGCCATCGCCTGGCGCAGCTTGGCCGGCAGGGTGCGGTCCTCGGCCCAGACGGCGATCCGGCTGTCGGCGTCGACCAGATCGATGCTCTGCGACAGCGGCTGCTCCTGCGTCACCGTCACTTTCTCGGTCTTGCCGGCGGCCACCGCCTGGCGGATGCGGTACTGGCCGGCGACGATCTCGACCTTGCCCTCGGCCGGCTCGGTCAGGGTCCAGCCCTCGTAGCGCGGCGTCTGCAGCAGCACCGCGCGGTCCTCGCCGGCGGCGCCGGTGACGGCGTAGGTGACGCTGACGCGCCGGGTGGTGGTCAGCTCCATCACGCCGTCGACGATGCGGGCGCGGGCCAGCGTGCTGTCGTCCTTGTCCTCGCGGTCGACCGTCACCTTCTGGTCGATGGCGAAGCTGACCAGCCGGCTTTCGCCGGCCGGCAGCGCGCCCAGCCGGGCGTCACCGACATAGGAAACGCCGTCGGCGCCGCGCTCATAGAGGGTCAGCACGCCGGGCGGCAGGCCGGTCTGGCCGTCATTCTTCAGATCGACCGCGGCCAGCGGGTGCTTCGGCTCGGTCTCCGGCAGATACAGGTCGACCCGGCCGGCCGGGATCTCGCGGTCGATGATCGGCACCAGCAGGGAATGGCCGGCGGCGACGGTGATCGGCTCGGGCAGGCGGAAGGTGACCTGGGTCGCGGTCTCGCCCGCTTCGGCCTCGACGGCCTGGGCGAGATACAGCGGCGCATCCTGCGCGACGACCGCCTCCTCGGCCGGGGCGGCCATCATCCGGTCCATCATCGCCATCGGCGCCGGCGGGGCGGCCCCCGCGTCGGCACGGGCGCGGCCCACCGCGTCCCCGTCGGCGTCGCGGGCGCGCTCGTCGACCGGCGGCAGCACCCGGCCCAGCACCTCGACCGGCACCTCCGGCCTGGCCACGGTGTAGCTCTGGTACAGCGCCTGGCGGAAGGTGACCGGGTTGCCGGAGACCACGGTCAGGTCGACCCCGTCCCAATCGGCGCCGCTCATGTTCTCCAGCACCGCCCAGCCCTGCAGCGCCGCGTTCTCGGCCTTCGGGTCGGCGGCCAGGGTCAGGCGGTAGCTGGTCTTCCACAAGGGCGCCTCGACGACATAGCCGACGCGCAGCGTGCGCTCGCCGTCGCCGGTGGCACGGATCGCCAAAGTGCGCCGATCCTTGGCCGAATCGCGGGCCAGGGCGGCCAGCGCCGCATCCAGCTTGGCCTGCAGCGCCGGGTCGGCGAATTGCAGCCCGTCCGCCTCTTCCAGCAGGAACTGGCGCACCCCGCCCGTGGTCATCAGGCTGACCCGGTGGCGGGTGATCTCGGCGCCATCCTTGTCCTTCGCGGTCTCGGGCACCACCGACAGGATGCGGCCGGAGACGCCGCGGGCGCCCTCGACCCGGACCTCGGCGCCGCGCAGCGCGTTCAGCAGGTCGGCGGGGGAGGCCAGCGCCTCCGGCCCGAACGGCATCTCGCGGAAGGCGGCGGCCAGCGGCTCGCGCCCGGGCAGGCTGATCTCGCCGATGCCGCCCTTGTCGTCATAGACGACGATGCTCTTCATCACGTCGTCGACCTGGTCGAGCGGCACGGCGAGGTCCAGGGTCTCGTTGCCGGTGACCTTGGCCTCGTATTCGAAATAGCCGACGCCGCCGGTCGACAGCAGCACGCGCTTCAGCGCCAGCGGCTCGGCGGCGAAGGCCGGCATGGCCAGGAACGCCGCGGCCGCGGCGGCCGGCAAGGCGAGGCGGATCGGTGTCATGCAGGTCCCCCTTCAGGATCGGTCGCAGGACCCGACCCTGCGCGGCGATCATGGCGGCGCCGCGGCCATGTGGGGCCGAGCGTGGCGGAAACAAGTCGGTCCGCCACGCCCCGGGCCGTCAGTCGAACGGCCAGTTGTTGTTGTTATTGTTGTTGTTGTTGCTGCGGCGGTTGCCGCGCCGGCTGCAGTCGTTGGTGTCGGTGCCGTCGGTGCAGCGGTTGGAGCCGCCCTAGCGGCCTTCGTCGCAGACGCCGTTATTGGCGCGGCGGCAGCTGTTCGGGCCGTGGTCGCGGTCGCGGCTGGCATAGCCGCGGCAATCGGCGGTGTCGGTGCCGTCGTCGCAGCGGTTGCTGCCGCCGTAGCGGCCCTCGTCGCACTCGCCGTCATAGGCGCGGCGGCACCTGTTGGCACGGTCGTTGCGGTTGCGGTTGTCGATCCGGGTGTAGCCGCCGTCGCCATAGCCGCCGTCGCTGACATAGCCGTCATTGTAGATGCCGTTGCCATAGGAGCCGTCCTGGGGAACGCAGGCGATGGCGCCGACGGCGATGGCGGTCAGGGCAAGGGTGCGCAGGAAGCTGGACAAGAGCGGTTCCTCGAAGGTTTCCGACGGCCGCGCCGGATACCCGGCGATGCGGCGTAGGAAGCAAGGCGCGAGCCCCCCTCCGGGTTCCGTTATTTCAGGTGGAAGGATCGTGGGCAGCGGCCAGGGTCAGGCGGCAGCTGGCAGCAGCACGCGCTTCAGCGCCGGCGGCGCGGCGGCGAAGCCGCCGCCATCTGCCGCCGAGCGTGGCGGAAAGAGGGCCTGGCTAGTTGCCGAACAGGTCGCCGAACGGCTGATCGTTGTTGCTGCGCCGGCTGTAGCCACCCTGTTGCCCACCCCGGCAGTCATTGGTGTCGGTGCCGTCGTCGCATCTGTTGGTGCCGCCGTATTGGCCTTCGTCGCAGACGCCGTTGTTGGCGCGGCGGCAGCTGTTGCCGCGGTCCCGATCCTGATCGCGACCGGCATAGCGCCGGCAGTCATTGGTGTCGGTGCCGTCGTCACATCTGTTGGAGCCGCCGTATTGGCCTTCGTCGCATTCGCCGTTGTTGGCGCGGCGGCAGGAATTGGCGCCGCGATCGCGTTGGCCGGTCTGATAGCCGCTGCCATTGTCGTAACCGGGGTTGCCATAGTTGCCGCCATCCTGAGGCACGCAGGCGATGGCGCCGACGGCGAGGACGGTGAGGGCGAGGGTGCGCAGGAAGGTCGACATGGGGGGTCCTCCAGGCCGTTTCTATGCGGCGTCCGACCCCGACTCAATCGAAGCCAGACGGCGTGTGGTGACTTAATAGGCAACCCTCGCTTTGGGTTCCTCTGTTTCAGTTGGAAGGATCGTGGACAGCGGGCGGGGGCCTGAGGCATGGTCGGACGTTGCGTCGCCGCGGGGGAAAACTTGCGGATCCATCGCCGGAAACGCGAAGGGAGATCGATCCATGCGGATAGGTGTGTTGCGGGAGCGGCGGGACGGGGAGCGCCGGGTGGCGGCGACGGTGGACAGCGTGAAGAAGCTGGTGGCGCTGGGCGCGACGGTGGCGGTGGAGTCCGGCGCCGGGCTTGGCAGCGCGGTGACGGATGAGGCGTATCGCGCGGCAGGGGCGGAGGTGGCGCCGGACGCCGCGAGCGCCCTGCAGGGCGCCGATGTGGTGCTGAAGGTGCGGCGTCCGCTGCGGTCGGGCGAGGGCGAGGTCGACGAGCTGTCCTTGATCCCGCGCGGCGCGACCCTGATCGGCATCCTGGAGCCCTATGACGACGCCGACAGCCTGGCGGCCTATGCGTCGGCCGGGATCGAGAGCTTCGCCCTGGAGCTGGTGCCGCGGATCACGCGGGCGCAGTCGATGGACGTGCTGTCGAGCCAGGCCAACCTGGCGGGGTACCGGTCGGTCCTGGAGGCGGCGTCGGTGTTCGGCCGGGCCTTCCCGATGATGATGACGGCGGCGGGCACGGTGCCGCCGGCCCGGATCCTGGTGATGGGCGCCGGCGTGGCCGGGCTGCAGGCGATCGCGACGGCGCGGCGGCTGGGGGCCGTGGTGTCGGCGACCGATGTGCGTCCGGCGGCGAAGGAGCAGGTGCAGTCGCTCGGCGCCAGCTTCGTCGCGGTCGAGGATGAGGAGTTCAAGGCGGCCGAGACGGCGGGCGGCTACGCCAAGGAGATGTCGGCGGAATACCGGGCCAAGCAGGCGGTCTTGATTGCCGAGACCATCCGGAAGCAGGACATCGTCATCTGCACCGCGCTGATCCCGGGGCGCAAGGCACCGGTGCTGATGGACGAGGCGATGGTGCGGTCGATGAAGCCGGGGTCGGTGATCGTGGACCTGGCGGCGGAGCGGGGCG
>NZ_JBQJIK010000103.1:0-24083 GCF_052078665.1 Inquilinus sp. CA228
CGCCCGACTCCGCCAACACCTTCGTGATCGCCGCCGTCAGCGACGTCTTGCCATGGTCCACGTGACCGATCGTGCCGATGTTGCAGTGCGGCTTCGTCCGCTCAAACTTCGCCTTCGCCATTCTCTCTCTCCGTTCTTCTTAAGCGCGCATCAAGCCAGCTTGGCGCGGACTTCGTCGGCGATCGCCTGGGGCACTTGCTCGTAGTGATCGAAGTGCATCGAGTACTGGGCGCGGCCCTGAGACATCGACCGCAGGGTGTTGACGTAGCCGAACATGTTGGCCAGCGGCACCATCGCGGCGATGACCTGGGCGTTGCCGCGGCTGTCCATGCCCTGGATCTGGCCGCGACGGCTGTTCAGGTCCCCGATGACGTCGCCCATGTAGTCCTCGGGCGTCACCACCTCAACCTTCATGATCGGCTCGAGCAGCGCCGGCCGGGCCTTCGGAATGCCCTCGCGAAACGCCGCACGGGAGGCGATTTCGAAGGCCAGCACCGAGGAGTCGACGTCGTGATAGGCGCCGTCGATCAGGGAGGCCTTGAAGTCGATCACCGGGAAACCGGCGATCACGCCGGTGTCCTTGGCCGAGTTCAGGCCCTTTTCCACGCCCGGGATGTATTCCCGAGGCACGGTGCCGCCGATGACCGAGCTTTCGAACTGGTAGCCGGACCCGGCCGGCAGCGGCTCGAACACCAGCTTGATGCGGGCGTACTGGCCGGAACCGCCGGTCTGCTTCTTGTGGGTGTAGTCGATCTCGGCCCGCTGCGTGATGGTCTCGCGATAGGCCACCTGCGGCGCGCCGACATTGGCGTCCACCTTGAACTCGCGCTTCATGCGGTCGACCAGGATCTCGAGATGGAGCTCGCCCATCCCCTTGATCACGGTCTGGCCGCTCTCAGGATCCACGGCGACGCGGAAGGACGGATCCTCCTGCGCCAGGCGCTGCAGCGCGGTCGACATCTTCTCCTGGTCGGCCTTCGACTTCGGCTCGACCGCGACCTCGATGACCGGCTCCGGGAACTCCATGCGCTCGAGCACGATCGGTCTGGCCGGATCGCACAGCGTGTCGCCCGTCGTGGTGTTCTTCAGGCCGACCAGCGCGACGATGTCGCCGGCGCTGGCCTCCTTGATCTCCTCGCGGTTGTTCGCATGCATCAGCAGCATGCGGCCCACCCGCTCCTTCTGGCCCTTGACCGAGTTCTGGACGTAGGACCCGGCCAGCAGCGTGCCCGAATAGATGCGGGCAAAGGTCAGCGAGCCGACGAACGGGTCGGTCATGATCTTGAAGGCGAGAGCCGAGAACGGCGCCTCGTCGTTGGTCGGCCGGGTGTCCGGCTCGTCCGAATCGACCTTGTGGCCCTCGACCTGGGCGACGTCGAGCGGCGACGGCAGGAAGTCGACGACGGCGTCGAGCAGGGTCTGCACGCCCTTGTTCTTGAAGGCGGAGCCGCAGAGCACCGGCACGAATTTGAACGCCAGCGTGCCCTTGCGGATGCAGGCGCGCAGCTGGTCCGGCGTCGGCTCGGTGCCCTCGAGATAGGCCTCCATCACCGCATCGTCCATCTCGACCGCGGTGTCGAGCAGGATATGGCGGTATTCGGCCGCCTTCTCCTTCAGGTCGTCCGGGATCTCGGCGACGTGGAAGTTGGCGCCGAGGCTGTCGTCCTCCCAGATCACCGCCCGGTTCTCGACCAGGTCGACGATGCCGGCATACTCGCTCTCGACGCCGATCGGCAGGTTCAGCACCAGCGGCACCGCGCCCAGCCGGTCCTTGATCATGTCGACGCAGCGATAGAAGTTCGCGCCGATCCGATCCATCTTGTTGACGAAGCAGATCCGCGGAACCTTGTACTTGTCGGCCTGGCGCCAGACGGTCTCGGACTGCGGCTCGACGCCCGCCACCGAATCGAACACCGTCACCGCACCATCGAGCACGCGCAGGGACCGCTCGACCTCGATGGTGAAGTCGACGTGGCCCGGCGTGTCGATGATGTTGACGCGATAGTCGCGCCAGAAGGCGGTGGTCGCAGCCGAGGTGATGGTGATGCCGCGCTCCTGCTCCTGCTCCATCCAGTCCATCGTCGCCGTGCCTTCATGCACTTCGCCGATCTTGTACGACTTTCCGGTGTAGTAGAGGATTCGCTCGGTCGTGGTCGTCTTACCGGCATCGATGTGCGCCATGATGCCGATGTTGCGGTATTTCTCGATCGCGTGGCTACGCGGCATGATCAGTCTCTCGGGCCGGAGGCTGGGTTACCAGCGGTAGTGCGAGAACGCCTTGTTGGCGTCCGCCATCTTGTGCGTGTCTTCGCGCTTCTTCACCGCGGCGCCACGCTGGTTGGAGGCGTCCATCAGCTCGTTCGAGAGGCGGTCGACCATGGTGGTCTCGGAGCGCTTGCGCGCGGCGGCGATCAGCCAGCGGATGGCCAGGGCCTGGCCACGCTCGGCACGGACTTCGACCGGCACCTGGTAGGTGGCGCCGCCGACCCGGCGGGAGCGGACCTCGACATGCGGCCGGACATTGGCCAGCGCCTCGTGGAAGGCCACGATCGGGTCGGCCTTGGTGCGGCTCTGCAGCTTGTCGAGCGCGTCGTAGACGATCGTCTCGGTGGTGGATTTCTTGCCGTCGTACATGAGGTTGTTCATGAACTTCGACAGGATGACATCGCCGAATTTCGGGTCCGGCAGGATTTCACGCTTCTCGGCGCGATGGCGACGGGACATATGTGACCTCCTTACTTCGGACGCTTCGCGCCGTACTTCGACCGCCGCTGGCGACGATCCTTGACACCCTGCGTATCGAGCGTGCCGCGAATGATGTGGTAGCGCACGCCCGGCAAGTCCTTCACACGACCACCGCGGATCATGACGACCGAGTGCTCCTGCAGGTTGTGGCCTTCACCCGGAATGTAGCTGGTGACCTCGAACCCGTTGGTGAGGCGCACGCGCGCCACCTTACGAAGCGCCGAGTTCGGCTTCTTCGGGGTCGTGGTGTAGACACGGGTGCAAACGCCACGCTTCTGCGGGCAGGCCTGGAGAGCCGGCACCTTGTTGCGCGCCCGCTGCGGCTGGCGCGGCTTACGGATCAACTGATTGATCGTCGGCATATCTGCCCTTCTTGGTTCTTCGACAAAAACGGCCCGGCAAAGCGGCCCACCCGTCCGGGTTCCACTGCCTTGACACCCATTCCGAGAGAAGGATGACGCAAACGATACAGGACCCCGAGGCGCCCACGCCTGCGGGGCCAACCGGAGTCCTTCGCTTGTCGCGGCCGCATCCCAGATGCGCCCGCGGTCGTCTGTCTCTGCGGAAAGCGCGTCTAACCCGTCGCAAAACGGGTTACAGCCGGCTCCCGGAAAAGCGCGCGGACTATACGGATGCACCCCTGCCCCGTCAAGCCGCATCGATCGCCTGCGAAACGATCAGGCGCCGCCCTGCCCCGGCAGTGAAACCGAGCCCAGCTTGTCGGGGTTGCGGGTCCAGAACACGCCGGTGATTCCCTCGGGTCCGACGGCGAGGTCGATGGTGCCCATCAACTGGTCGCCGTTCATCACCACATAGCCCTGCTGGCCGTTGATCCAGCGCGGCAGATAGGTGAATTCGCGGCCGAACTTGCGCCAGACGCCGTGCAGGAACTGGGCCACCCGCTCGCTGCCCTCGATCACGTTCATCGCCGCCCGTACCTTGCCGCCGCCGTCGCTGTACAGCCGGGCGTCGCGGGTCAGCAGCGCGGTCAGCTGCGCCAGGTCGCCGGAGCGCAGCGCGTCATGGAAGGCGGTCAGCATCACCTCGTGCTGCGGCTGCGGCACCGGCTCGGCGATCAGGCCGCTGCCCTCCAGCTTGCGCCGGGCGCGGCTGACCAGCTGGCGAGTTGCAGTGTCGGTGCGGTCGAGCGCCGCCGCCACGGCCGCATGCTCCAGGCCGAAGACATGCTGCAGCAGATAAGCGGCGCGCTCGACCGGAGTCAGCTTCTCCAGCAGCAGCAGGAAGGCGGTGGTCAGCGTCTCGGCGCGCTCCATCTCCTCGGCGGCGGAGGGGGCGGTGTCGGTCACCAGCGGCTCCGGCAGCCAGGGGCCGACATAGGTCTCGCGCCGGTGCCGGGCCGAGCGGAGCTGGTCGATGCACAGCCGGGTGCAGGCGGTGACCAGCCAGGCCCGGGCGTTGTCGATGGCGCCGCGATCGGCCGCCTGCCAGCGCAGCCAGGTCTCCTGCACCGCGTCCTCGGCATCGGCGCGCGAGCCCAGCATGCGGTAGGCCAAGCCCCACAGGACCCTGCGGCTGGCTTCGAAGTCCGCGGCGTCGGAGCGGGCATGGGCGTGATCCATCTGCGTCTCGGGGGCGAAGGGCGACACGGACAAGACGGAACAGCCTCTGCAAATGTGACGTCGGGACCGACCCAGCTTACACCCTGGCGGCCAGGTGGCGGGAGCGGACCTCGTCGAGCCCGGCGACGATGCTGCGGGCGTCGAATCGGGCCCGGGCCCGGGCCGGCCCCTCGAGCTGCAGCCGGCGGCGCAGCGCCGGGTCGCCGATCAGGGTCTCCGCCGCCGCCTGGATGGCCTCCGCCGTCACCTTCGGCAGGGTGACCGCAGTGTCGCCGGTGATCTCGCGCAGCCCCCCGGTGCCGGAGCAGATCAGGGCGGCGCCCCAGGTCAGCGCCTCCAGCGCGGTGCGGCCGAACGGCTCCTCATAGACCGAGGGCACCGAGGCGATGGCGGCGCGGCGGACCCAGCCAATGACCTCGTCATGCGGCATGAAGGGCAGGAACTGCGCCCGGTCGCCGGCCTCGGCCAGGGTGGCCTTGACCTGCTCGACGAATTCCGGGTCGCGGCCGCGGCCGATCATCACCGCGCGCCAGTCCGGATGCGCCGCCAGCACCGGCTTCATCGCCCGGGCGAATTCCAGCGGCCCCTTGTCCGGGATCACCCGCCCGACCTGGATGATGATGTTCTCCTTGGTCTCGGGCGGCGGCGCCGGCGCGTCCATGTCGAGGCCGTTATAGACCACGTCGAGCGTGCCCTTGAACCACGGCGCGTGCGCCTGGAAGTGCCGCCGCAGCGCCTCGGACACGAAGACGAAGCCGGCGAAGCGGGACACGGCAGCGCGGTAGTGCAGCCGCCACAGCAGCCCCTTGTGGAAGCGGATGAAGTTGTGCCGGACATAGAGGAGCGGCACCCGCGGCAGCGCCCGGGCCAGGGCTGAGGCGGTCACCCGGTGGGCATGGACCTCGATCAGCGACGGGTTCAGCGCCGCGATCTGCGGCAGGGCCCGCTTCATCCAGCGGCGGTGCGGCTCCCCCTCCTGCAGCGGGATCGGGTGGAAGCGGATGCCGGGGAACGGCTCGCCCGCATCCTGCCCGACCACGACGATGTCCTGCGCGTAGCGGCTGAAGGTGACGGTGTCGCGCGCATAGAGATCGACCGGGCTGGCGCCGACGGCGCCGAACTTCATCTTGCGCGGCAGGACGATGACGATGGGACCCATGGATACCTCCGGGCGCCTTTATGGCGATCCGTCACGCCCGATGCCAGGGTTCTCCTGGCCTGCGACCGCGCTGCGAGTTGATCGCAGCCGGCCTCGGGCCTATTCTCCGCCGCGAGATCGCGTGACCGGCCGAGGGGTCGGGCCGCGCTGCAGGAGAACGGTGTGATGCTTCGCTACGATGTGCTCGAACAGGCGGCGGTGGACCGGACGCCGTTCCCGCATGTGATTTCCGGGGATGTGCTGCCGGAGGCGCGCCGCGCCGAGCTGGAGCAGGACTTCCCCGACATCCCGATCACCGGCTTCGTGCCGCCGGACGAGTACCCGGCCGGCGGCGCGTTCAAGGAGTTGGTGTCGGACGTCACCAGCCGGGAATTCGCCACCATGCTGGGCGCCAAGTTCGGCCTCGACCTGGCGTCGAAGCCGACCCTGGTGACGGTGCGGAAATGGTCCGAGGCGGCGGCCGGGCGGCCGCACACCGACGGGGCGGACAAGATCGTCACCGCGCTGGTCTATCTGAACCAGGAATGGGCCTCGAACGAGGGCTGCCTGCGCATCCTGACCAGCCAGGACATCAACAGCCCGGACGCCCGGGAAGTGGCGCCGACCTTCGGCAACTTCCTGGCCTTCCAGCGCTCGGATCATTCCTGGCACGGCCACCTGCCGTTCAAGGGCGAGCGCCGGGTGCTGCAGATCGCCTGGTGCGTCAACGAGGAGGCGATCGCCCGCAAGCGCAAGCGCCACGGCCAGTCCAGCTTCCTGAAGAAGCTGTTCTCCTTCGGCCGGAAGCATTGAGCGAAGCGGCCAGCGCCCCATATCGCAGGGGTGCCGGCCCGCTCCTCCAGCGGCCGCACGATCCTCGGGAGAGGCGGCCATGATCCGTGCCACCGCCGTTTGCGCTCTGCTGCTGTCCGGCTGCGCCGGCAACCTGCCGCCCTCCGCCCCGCCCGACCCGGCGGTGGCCGCCAAGGTGAGGACGCTGTCGGGTGACAACCCCTGCAGCGACGCCTTCGCCGGGGTGCTGACCGCCTACCGCATCCCGCCCGACCGCCTCGTCGGCTTCTTGCTGCCGACGATATCGCATGACCATCCCGGCACGCCGCTGGAGCGCCAGGCCTGGTTCAAGCTGGCCGGCGGCGGCGGCAGCCTGGTGATGGGCTATGACGCGACGCAATGCGGGATCTCCGACATCAACGCGCGCGACGGCGCGGTGCTGCCCGCCATCGGCTGATCCTGGCGAGGCATTGAGCGGAGCGGCCTCAGCCCCATATCGCATCAGGGGCGATGGCGGCCCGCCCCTTCCGATCGACAGGAGACGGCCATGCATCCGATCCGCACCCTTGTCGTCGCCGGCTTCGTCCTGACCGGCTGCATCGCCGCGGCGCCACCCGAGGCCGCGCCGGACCCGGCGGTGGCGGCGAAGCTGCGGCAGCTGTCCGGCGGCGACGCCTGCAGCGACCGGATCGCCGGGGCGCTGACCGCGGCCGGGATCACCGCCGACCGGATCTCCGACTACGACCTGGCGCCGATGGCGACGGGCGGCCGGCGCAACTCCGGCAACCGCCGGAATCTGCAGCGCCAGGCCTGGCTCAAGCTGGCCGGCGGCGGCAATGTCGTGGTGCAGTACGAGCCTTCATCGTGCCGCATCTCCACCCTCTACGCCCGCGACGGCGCGGTGCTGCCGGGCTGATCGGGCCGCACCGAAGCGGCGAGACGCTCCAGCAGCGGCACTGCCGTAGCGACTTCCGGCATGGCGGCGATCTCCTGCGCCATCCGCGCCGCCGCCCGGCGGTAGGCCGGATCGGCCAGCACCGCCCGCGCGGCCTCGCGCACCGTCTCCGGCGAGCAGCCGATCGGGTCGAGCACCCGGGCGACGCCGAGCGCGGCGCAACGTTCGGCGTTGGCCGGCTGGTCCGCCCCGATCGGCAGCAGGACCATCGGCACGCCATGCGCCAGCGCCCCGATCACGCTGCCCGAGCCGGCCTGCGAGACCGCCAACCCGCAGCGCGGCAGCAGCAGCGACTGCGGCACATAGCGCTCGATCCGGACATGCGCCGGCTGCGGACCGAAGGCCGCCGGGTCGATCTCGCGCCCGGTGGTGACGACCAGGCTGACCGGCAGGTCGCGCAGCCCCGCGATCACCCGCTTGAGCAGATCCCCGGATTCGAGATGGAACACGGTGCCGAGCGTGGCGTAGACGGTCGGCCGGTCCGCCGGCAGGGCGGCGAGCCAGGCCGGCACCTCCGCTGTGGCTTCGCCCAGCGGCGGGCGGATCTGCCGCGCCGTCGCCGGCAGCGGGCAGGCCGGGTCGCGGAACGACGGCGGCACCGGCGACAGCACCAGGTGCCGGTGCAGCATTGCCAGGTCCGGATCGGGGCCGAGGCCGTGCTCCGCCCGCAGCGCGTCGAGTGGCACCGCCACCAGATCGGGCCGGACCAGCGCGCCGGCCGCGATCACCAGCACCGAGGCATGTGGCAGGCCGAGGCGCTCGGCCGCGACCATGGCGCCGAAATCCATCTCGTCGCAGACCAGCAGGTCCGGCCGCCAATGGCCACAGAGATCCAGCAGCGCTGCGGCCCGGCCGCGCGCCACCCGGCCGGCGAAGCCGTCGCGCACCGCCCGGTCCTCGCGCGCGGCATCGAAGGCGAGCAGCGGCGTGCGGACCGGGACCGAGCGCAGTGTCTCCCCGCCGGTGGCGAAGGCGGCGAAGCCGGCGGCCGCGACCGCTTCGGTCATCGCCGGCTGGCCGGCGAAGGCGACATCGTGCCCGGCCGCCGTCACGGCTCGCGCGAGCGGCACCAGCGGCAGGAAATGCCCGCTGCCGCCGGCGAAGCTGAACAGGACGCGCATCTCATTCCCCCGAAGCCGAGCGGCGGGACATAGCACGGCGTGGCCCCACAGCCGAGCCAGCGCTATCGTCGCCGACCGAGGGGAGGATCAGGCCATGTACCAGACCATCGAGCAGGCATGCCGCGAGCTGGGGCTCGAAGAGCCTGCATCGATCGGAGGCCAGCTGGGGTCGGAGGATCTGAAGCGCCTGTTTCGGGCCGCGCCTGTCGGCGTCCATCTCTGGATCACCGACGTCTTCCGCCTGGTGATCGAGCGGATCCCGCCGGAGCGGTGCTTCCGGTTCTGGAAATCCGAGGTCCAGCCCCGGCTGATGGAGGATGGAGGCTTCGCGCGGGAGCTCTGGCCGGAACGCTACGCCTATCTCGCCCAGCAATGGCGATCGCCGTACCGGGAGCCGCTGGTCGAGCTGACGCGCTGCGATTAGTCCACACAAAGAAAAACCCCCTCCGGCGGACCGGAGGGGGCTTTTCTTTGGACCTAAGGCTGGATCAGGCGGCAGCTTCGCCCGAGGGCAGGGCCGGCTCGCCGTCCTGCTCCTCGTGCTGCAGCCGCGCGACCCGATCGCGCTCGCCGGCGATCGCTCGCAGGCGGTTGACCACCGAGCCGGTGCCCGCCGGGATCAGGCGGCCGACGATGACGTTCTCCTTGAGGCCGGCCAGGTCGTCGACCTTGCCGGAGACCGCCGCCTCGGTGAGGACGCGGGTGGTCTCCTGGAACGAGGCCGCCGAGATGAACGACTTGGTCTGCAGCGAGGCCTTGGTGATGCCCTGGAGCACCGAGACGCCCTTGGCCGGCCGCAGGTTCTCGCGGATCGTCTTCTCGTTCTCCTCCTCGAAGTCCTCGCGGTCGATCTGGTCGCCGATCAGGAGGGTGGTGTCGCCGACCTCCGTGATCTCGACCTTCTGCAGCATCTGGCGGACGATCACCTCGATGTGCTTGTCGTTGATCTTCACGCCCTGCAGCCGGTAGACGTCCTGGATCTCATTGACCAGATAGTCCGCCAGCGCCTCGACCCCGAGCACCGACAGGATGTCGTGCGGCACCGGGTTGCCGTCCAGCAGCTGGTCGCCCTTGAGGACGTAGTCGCCTTCCTGCACCGAGATGTGCTTGCCCTTCGGAATGAGGTATTCGCGCTCCTCGCCCGACTCCTCGTGCCGAACCACGATGCGCCGCTTGGTCTTGTAGTCCTTGCCGAACTCGACCCGGCCATCGAGGTCCGAGATGATGGCGTAGTCCTTCGGCTTGCGGGCCTCGAACAGCTCGGCGACGCGCGGCAGACCACCGGTGATGTCGCGGGTCTTCGACCCTTCGCGCGGGATACGGGCCATCACGTCGCCGGCCTGGACCTGCGAGCCGTTGTCGACCTGCAGGATGGCGTCGACCGAGAGGAAGTAGCGGGCCTCCAGGCCGTTCGGCAGGCGGATCACTTCACCCTTCTCGTCGCGCAGGACGATGCGGGGCTTCAGCTGGTCGCCGCGCGGCTGCTGCCGCCAGTCGACCACCACCTTGGCCGAGATGCCGGTCTGCTCGTCGACGACCTCGCGCATCGAGACGCCTTCGACCAGGTCCATGTAGGTCGCCGTGCCGGCCTTCTCGGTGATGATCGGCATGGTGTACGGATCCCACTCGGCCATCTTGCGGCCGCGCTCGATCTTCTCGCCGTCATCGACCAGCAGCTTGGCGCCGTAGGGCAGGCGGTGGCGTGCCTTTTCGCGGCCCTGCCCATCGACGAGCTGCAGCTCGCAGTTCCGGCTCATCACCACCAGGATGCCCTGGCCGTTCTTCACCACGTTGCGGTTCTTGATCTGGACCTTGGCGTCGAACGCCGCCTCGATCGCCGACGCCTCGGCACCGCGCTGGGCCGCGCCGCCGATGTGGAACGTCCGCATCGTCAGCTGGGTGCCCGGCTCACCGATCGACTGCGCCGCGATGACGCCGACGGCCTCGCCGATGTTCACCGTGGTGCCGCGGGCCAGGTCGCGGCCGTAGCACTTGCCGCAGATGCCGCCCTTGGTCTCGCAGGTCAGGGCCGACCGGATCAGCACCCGGTCGATGCCGGCGATCTCGACCGCCTCGACCAGCGCCTCGTCGATCAGCTCGCCCTGCTGGACCACGATGGCGCCGGTCAGCGGGTGCAGCACCGCTTCGCCGGCGCAACGGCCGAGGATGCGCTCGCCCAGCGGCACGATCACCTCGCCGCCGTCGATCACGGCGCCGGTGGTGATGCCGTTCTTGGTGCCGCAATCCTCCTCGACCACCACGCAATCCTGGGCGACGTCGACCAGGCGGCGGGTGAGGTAGCCGGAGTTCGCGGTCTTCAAGGCGGTGTCGGCCAGGCCCTTGCGGGCGCCGTGCGTCGAGTTGAAGTACTCGAGAACGGTCAGGCCTTCCTTGAAGTTCGAGATGATCGGCGTCTCGATGATCGAGCCGTCCGGCTTCGCCATCAGGCCGCGCATGCCGGCGAGCTGCCGGATCTGCGCCGCCGAACCGCGGGCGCCGGAATGGGCCATCATGTAGACCGAGTTCACCTGCCGGGTCGGGTCGGTGAGCGTGGCCTGGATCTCGGCCATCATCTCACGCGCCACCTCGTCGGTGGTGTTCGACCACACGTCGACCACCTTGTTGTACTTCTCGCCGCGGGTGATCAGGCCGTCGAGATACTGGTTCTCATACTCCTTCACCAGCTGCGTCGCCTTGGCGATCAGCTCTTCCTTCGCCTTCGGGATGACCATGTCGTCCTTGCCGAAGGAGATGCCGGCGCGGCAGGCATGGGCAAAGCCCAGGCCCATCAGCCGGTCGCAGAAGATCACCGTCTCCTTCTGGCCGCAGTGGCGGTAGACGATGTCGATGACGTTGGTGACGTCCTTCTTCGTCAGCAGCCGGTTGACCTGCGAGAACGGCACCGCCGGGTGCCGCGGCAAGATCTCGGACAGCAGCATCCGGCCCGGCGTGGTGGTGACGCGCTGGATGATGTCCTGGCCGGTCTCGTCGACCGTCTTGAACCGGGTCTTGATCCGGCTGTGCATGCCGATCACGCCGGCCGCCATCGCCTGCTCCATCTCGCCGATCGAGGCGAAACGGGGGATCTGGTGGGCGGTCAGCTTGCCCGACTTCAGCTTCTCGAACACCGCCTTGACGTCGGTGGCGTCGACCACGTCGGCCGGCTTGGCCGGGTTCTGCAGGATGATGTCGTCGTTGGTGATCGCGGAGGTCAGCGCCTCGATCCCGTCGATCGACAGCGCCGGGCCGAGCTTGTCGTTGCGCTCCATCGACAGGTAGTAGATGCCGAGGACGATGTCCTGCGACGGCACGATGATCGGCTTGCCGTTGGCCGGGCTGAGGATGTTGTTGGTCGACATCATCAGCACGCGGGCCTCGAGCTGGGCCTCGAGCGCGAGCGGCACGTGCACGGCCATCTGATCGCCGTCGAAATCGGCGTTGAAGGCGGTGCAGACCAGCGGGTGCAGCTGGATCGCCTTGCCCTCGATCAGGGTCGGCTCGAACGCCTGGATGCCCAGGCGGTGCAGCGTCGGGGCACGGTTCAGCAGGACCGGGTGCTCGCGGATGACCTCCTCGAGGATGTCCCAGACCTCCGGCCGCTCCTTCTCCACCATCCGCTTCGCGGCCTTGATGGTGGACGCCATGCCGTACAGTTCAAGCTTGTGGTAGATGAACGGCTTGAACAGCTCGAGCGCCATCTTCTTCGGCAGGCCGCACTGGTGGAGCTTCAGCTCCGGCCCGACGACGATGACCGAACGGCCCGAATAGTCGACGCGCTTGCCGAGCAGGTTCTGGCGGAACCGGCCCTGCTTGCCCTTCAGCATGTCGCTGATCGACTTCAGCGGGCGCTTGTTGGCGCCGGTGATGACGCGGCCGCGGCGGCCGTTGTCGAACAGCGCGTCGACCGCCTCCTGCAGCATGCGCTTCTCGTTGCGCACGATGATGTCGGGCGCGCGCAGCTCGATCAGCCGCTTCAGGCGGTTGTTGCGGTTGATGACGCGGCGGTACAGGTCGTTCAGGTCGGACGTGGCGAAGCGGCCGCCGTCCAGGGGGACGAGCGGGCGCAGCTCCGGCGGGATCACCGGAACGACGTCGAGCACCATCCACTCCGGATGCGAGCCGGATTCGAGGAAGGCGTCGATCAGCTTCAGCCGCTTGACCAGCTTCTTGCGCTTGGCCTCGGAACCGGTCTCGCGCAGCTCCTCACGGACCCGCACCCGCTGCTCCTCCAGGTCCATGCCCGAAAGCATGCCCTTGAGGGCCTCGGCGCCGATCTTGGCGGTGAAGGCGTCCTCGCCGTACTCGTCCTGGGCGCGAAGATACTCGTCCTCGGTGAGGAGCTGATTCTTCTTCAGCGCGGTCAGGCCGGGCTCGACCACCACGAAGCTCTCGAAGTACAGGACCTTCTCGAGATCCTTGAGCGTCATGTCGACCATCAGGCCGATGCGCGACGGCAGCGACTTCAGGAACCAGATATGCGCCACCGGCGAGGCCAGCTCGATATGGCCCATGCGCTCGCGCCGGACCTTCGACAGCGTGACCTCGACGCCGCACTTCTCGCAGATGATGCCGCGGTACTTCATGCGCTTGTACTTGCCGCACAAGCACTCGTAGTCCTTGATCGGACCGAAGATCCGGGCGCAGAACAGGCCGTCCCGCTCCGGCTTGAAGGTCCGGTAGTTGATCGTCTCGGGCTTCTTGATCTCGCCATAGGACCAGGAGCGGATGCGCTCCGGGCTGGCGATCTGGATCTTGATCTGGTCGAAGCTCTGCGGCGTCGAGACCTGGCCGACGAGATTCATCAACTCGTTCATGTACCTGCTCCCCCGGGGGTAGGGACGGACAAATAGGGTTCAACGGTGGCCGATCCTGTCGGACCGGCCACCGGAAACGGATCAGAAGCTGCGCTGCTCGAGCTCGACATTGAGGCCCAGCGACCGCAACTCCTTCATCAGCACGTTGAAGGATTCGGGGATGCCGGCCTCGAAGTTGTCGTCGCCGCGGACGATCGCCTCGTAGACCTTGGTGCGGCCGGACACGTCATCCGACTTCACCGTCAGCATCTCCTGCAGCGTGTACGCCGCGCCGTAGGCTTCGAGCGCCCACACCTCCATTTCGCCGAAGCGCTGGCCGCCGAACTGGGCCTTGCCGCCCAGCGGCTGCTGGGTGACCAGGCTGTACGGGCCGATCGACCGGGCGTGGATCTTGTCGTCCACCAGGTGATGCAGCTTCAGCATGTAGATGTAGCCGACGGTCACCTTGCGGGCGAACTGCTCGCCGGTGCGGCCATCCTGCAGCGTGACCTGGCCCGAGGAGGCCAGGCCGGCCTTCTCCAGCATGTGGACGATGTCGTCCTCGCGGGCGCCGTCGAACACCGGCGTCGCCATCGGCACGCCCTTGCGCAGGTTGCCGGCCATCTCGACCATCTCGTCCGTGGACATGTCGTGGATGTCCTCGTCGTACTGGGCCTTGCCGTAGACATCCTGCAGCTTGCCCTGCAGCGCCTTCACCGTCTTGCCGGTGTCCTCGCCGCGCCGGGCCTGGGCCTGGTACAGGTCGACGACCTCGCCGATCTGGCGGCCGATGCCGGCCGCGGCCCAGCCGAGATGGGTCTCCAGGATCTGGCCGACATTCATGCGGCTGGGCACGCCGA
This sequence comes from Inquilinus sp. CA228, assembly GCF_052078665.1. Classification (NCBI taxonomy): domain Bacteria; kingdom Pseudomonadati; phylum Pseudomonadota; class Alphaproteobacteria; order Rhodospirillales; family Rhodospirillaceae; genus Inquilinus; species Inquilinus sp. CA228. The sequence continues at coordinate 13,985 of NZ_JBQJIK010000103.1, forward strand.
GCGGGTTCAGCACCAGGTCGACATGGGTGCCGTCATCGAGATACGGCATGTCCTCGATCGGCATGATCTTGGACACCACGCCCTTGTTGCCGTGGCGGCCGGCCATCTTGTCGCCGGGCTGCAGCTTGCGCTTCACCGCGACGAAGATCTTGACCATCTTCATCACGCCGGGCGGCAGCTCGTCGCCGCGCTGCAGCTTCTCGACCTTGTTGTCGAACCGCGCCTCCAGCGCCTTCACCTGGTCGTCGAAGTGGCGGCCCATGGCTTCGATATCGGCCATGCGCACCTCGTCGGCGATGGTGATCTGGCGCCACTGGCCGCGGCTGAAGTCCTTCAGCTGCGGCTCGGTGATCTCGCCGCCGGTGGCGAAGCCCTTCGGACCGGAGACCGAGGTCTGCCCGAGCAGCAGCTCCTTCAGCCGGGCGAAGAAGCTGCGCTCCAGGATCGCGCGCTCGCTGTCGCGGTCCTTGGCCAGCCGCTCGATCTCGGCCCGCTCGATCGCCAGCGCGCGCTCATCCTTGTCGACGCCGCGGCGCGAGAACACCCGCACCTCGACGATCGTGCCGGTGACGCCCGGCGGCAGGCGCAGCGAGGTGTCGCGGACGTCGGACGCCTTCTCGCCGAAGATGGCGCGGAGCAGCTTCTCCTCCGGCGTCATCGGGCTCTCGCCCTTCGGCGTGACCTTGCCGACCAGGATGTCGCCCGGCTTCACCTCGGCGCCGATGTAGACGATGCCCGCCTCGTCGAGGTGGCGCAGCGCCTCCTCGCCGACATTCGGAATGTCGCGGGTGATCTCCTCCTGGCCGAGCTTGGTGTCGCGCGCCATCACCTCGAATTCCTCGATGTGGATCGAGGTGAAGACGTCGTCCTTGACGATGCGCTCGGAGATGAGGATCGAGTCCTCGAAGTTGTAGCCATTCCAGGGCATGAAGGCGACGAGCACGTTGCGGCCGAGCGCGAGCTCGCCGAGCTCGGTCGACGGGCCGTCGGCGATGATGTCGCCCTTGGCCACGCGGTCGCCGACCTTCACCAGCGGCCGCTGGGTGATGCAGGTGCTCTGGTTCGAGCGCTGGAACTTCAGCAGGTTGTAGATGTCGACGGTCGAGACCGCGCCTTCGGTGTCGGTCACCCGCACCACGACGCGGGTGGCGTCGACCGTGTCGATCACGCCGGCGCGGCGGGCGACGATGGTGACGCCCGAGTCACGGGCGACCGTCCCCTCCATGCCGGTGCCGACCAGGGGCGCGTCGGCGCGCACCAGCGGCACCGCCTGGCGCTGCATGTTCGAGCCCATCAGCGCGCGGTTGGCGTCGTCGTTCTCGAGGAACGGGATCAGCGCCGCGGCCACCGAGACGATCTGCTTGGGCGAGACGTCCACCAGGTCGATCGATTCCGGCTTCGACATGATGTAGTCGCCGCCCTGCCGGCACGACACCAGGTCGCCGACGAAGCGCCCCTCGCCGTCCAGCTCGGCATTCGCCTGGGCGATGGTGTAGCGGCTCTCCTCCATCGCCGAGAGGTAGATGACCTCGTTGGTGACGCGGCCGTCCGCCATCTTGCGATAGGGGCTCTCGATGAAGCCGTACTTGTTCACCCGGGCGTAGGTGGCGAGCGAGTTGATCAGGCCGATGTTCGGGCCTTCCGGCGTCTCGATCGGGCAGATCCGGCCGTAATGGGTCGGGTGCACGTCGCGCACCTCGAAGCCGGCCCGCTCGCGGGTCAGACCGCCCGGCCCGAGGGCCGAGAGGCGCCGCTTGTGCGTGATCTCGGACAGCGGGTTGGTCTGGTCCATGAACTGGCTGAGCTGCGAGGAGCCGAAGAACTCCCGCACCGCCGCCGCCGCCGGCTTCGCGTTGATCAGGTCGTGCGGCATGATCGTGTCGATGTCGACCGACGACATGCGCTCGCGGATCGCGCGCTCCATGCGCAGCAGGCCGACGCGGTACTGGTTCTCCATCAGCTCGCCGACCGAGCGGACGCGGCGGTTGCCGAGATTGTCGATGTCGTCGATCTCACCGCGGCCGTCCTTCAGCTCGACCAGGATCTTCAGGATCGAGAGGATGTCGGTCTTGCGCAGGACGCGGAGCTGGTCGTCGGTCTCGAAGCCCAGGCGTGCGTTCATCTTCACCCGGCCGACGGCCGAGAGGTCATAGCGCTCCTGGTCGAAGAACAGGCCGTTGAACAGCGCCTCGGCGCTCTCCAGCGTCGGCGGCTCGCCCGGGCGCATCACCCGGTAGATGTCGATCAGCGCGTCTTCGCGGCTGGCATTGCGGTCGATCGCCAGGGTGCTGCGGACATAGGGTCCGACATTGACGTGGTCGATGGCGAGCACGGTCAGGGTGTTGAAGCCCTTCTCCTCGAACAGGTCGAGGACGGCCTGGGTGACCTCGTCGCCGGCCTCGAAGAAGACCTCGCCGGTCTTCTCGTCGATCACGTCGCCGGCCAGGTAGCGGCCGGCCAGGTCCTCGGCCGGGACCAGGATCTCGGTGACGCCCTGCTCGGCCAGCTTCTTGATGACGCGCGGCGTCATCTTGGTGTCGGTCTGGGCCACCACCTCGCCCGAGGCGGCGTCGACCAGGTCGGCGGTCAGCTTGACGCCCTTCAGGCGCTCGCCGTCGAAGGCGGTCTTCCAGCCGTCCTTGGTGCGCTTGTAGGCGACGCCATCGTAGAAGTAGCCGAGAATCTCCTCCCGGCTCATGCCCTGCGCCTCATAGGGCTGCAGGCCGCGGCCGTCCTTCGCCCGCGCCTGGCGCAGCGCGGCGGTCTCGGCCGAATCCAGCGCCATCAGCAGCGTCGTGGTCGGCAGCTTGCGGCGGCGGTCGATGCGGACATAGAGATGGTCCTTGGCGTCGAACTCGAAGTCGAGCCAGGAGCCGCGATAGGGGATCACGCGGGCCGCGAACAGGTACTTGCCCGAGGAATGGGTCTTGCCGCGGTCGTGGTCGAAGAACACGCCCGGGCTGCGGTGCATCTGGCTGACGATGACGCGCTCGGTGCCGTTGATGATGAAGGTGCCGTTCGTCGTCATGAGCGGCATGTCGCCCATGTAGACGTCCTGCTCCTTGATGTCGCGGATCGAGCGCAGGCCCGTATCCTCCTCGACATCGAACACGGTCAGGCGCAGCGTCACCTTGAGCGGCGCGGCGAAGGTCATGCCCCGCTGCTGGCACTCCTCGACGTCGTATTTCGGCTCTTCCAGCTCATAAGAAACAAAATCGAGCTCGGCGCGTTCAGAGAAGTCCTTGATCGGGAACACCGACCGGAACACCTCCTGCAGGCCGACCACGGCCCGGGCCGCCGGCTTGACATTCATCTGCAGGAACTGATCGTAGGAGCTGCGCTGCACCTCGATCAGGTTTGGCATTTGGGCGACCTCGGGGATCCGCCCGAAACTCTTGCGGACGCGCTTACGGCCGGTGAAGGTCTGAGCCATGTGAGCCCCTCGTTTCCAACAAATGCCGAACAGGTACGGAACACAAACGCCCGTTCGCGGCCGACCCCGAGGGATCGGCCGCGCCCGGACTACAACGACAAAACAGCCTGAAGTGCCACGCGGGTCTTACTTGACGTCGACCTTGGCGCCGGCTTCTTCGAGCTGCTTCCTGATCTTGGCGGCCTCGTCCTTCGACACGCCTTCCTTGACGGGCTTGGGCGCGCCTTCGACGAGGTCCTTGGCCTCCTTGAGGCCGAGGCCGGTGATCGCACGGACCTCCTTGATCACGTTGATCTTCTTGTCGCCGGTCTCCGTCAGGACGACGGTGAACTCGGTCTGCTCTTCCGCCGGAGCGGCAGCAGCGGCGGCCGGGGCAGCCGCAACCGCAGCGGGAGCAGCGGCGGACACGCCCCACTTCTCCTCGAGCAGCTTCGACAGCTCGGCGGCCTCGAGGACCGTCAGGCTCGACAGATCGTCGACCAGCTTTGCAAGATCAGCCATTTCGTTCTCCTAGAACTTGGGTCTTCTGGGTACAGATTCAACAGGTGCGGCTCTATGCCGCCTCGTCCTTCTTGGCATAGGCCCCGATGACGCGGGCGAGCTGCCCGGCCGGCGCCTGCAGAACACCGGCGATACGCGTCGCCGGAGTCTGGATCATGCCCACCAGCTTGGCGCGCAGCTCGTCGAGCGACGGCAGCGACGCCAGAGCCTCGACACCCTTCTGATCGAGCAGCTGAGGACCGAGACCGCCGCCGATGATCTGCAGCTTCTCGTTCTTCTTGGCGTAGTCGACCGCCACCTTCGCCGCCGCAACCGCGTCCTGGGAGAACGCGATGGCGGTCGGGCCGGTGAACAGGTCCGCCAGATGCTCGAACTGGGTGCCCTGAAGGGCGATGCGGGCGAGCCGGTTCTTGGTCACGCGGAACGAGGCCCCCGCCGCGAGCATTTGCCGCCGGAGATCGGTCGATTCGGCCACCGTCATCCCGCCTTGGCGGGTGACGACGACCATGTTCGCCGTCCGGAACGACTCCTGCAGCGCGGCGATCTTCTCGGTCTTTTGTGTACGGTTCACGGATCGCCTCCGTTGTCGGGATCCCGCCCCGGACGATGCCGGAAGGGGACCCCAGTCCACACTGGACCGGTCCTTGGGCCCGCCCTCGAGATGAGGTTGGGTCCGGTGCCGATCCGCTCTCCTGTCCCAGAAGTCCAAGCCCCGCGCGACGCCCGGGCCGAAGCCCGGCCGCCGCCGTTGATTGGGTTCGACTCCCGTCTATGCAGGTGGGTTTTAAGCACCTTGCGGTGCCCCTGCAGTCTCGGACAGGTTCGGGCAGGGCCGAGAGGCCCCACCCTGCCGTCGCCCTTGCGGGCGGCGTATTCCTCAGGCGCCGGCGCCTTCGTGCAGCTTCGCCAGGTCCAGCTTGTAGCCGGGGCCCATGGTCGAGGTGACGGTCACCTTCTTGAGATAGGTGCCCTTCGCCCCGCTGGGCTTGGCGCGCTGGATCGCCTCGACGAAGGCGCGGATATTGCCGACCAGGGCGTCCTCGGTGAAGCTGGCCTTGCCGACGCCGGCATGGACGATGCCCGCCTTCTCGGCCCGGAACTCCACGGCGCCGCCCTTGGCGGCCTTGACCGCGCCGGCGACGTCGGGGGTGACGGTGCCAAGCTTCGGGTTCGGCATCAGGCCGCGCGGGCCCAGCACCTTACCGAGGCGACCGACCACGCCCATCATGTCCGGGGTGGCGATGCATCGGTCGAAATCCATCCGGCCCTCGAGGATCTCCTTGGCGAGATCATCGGCACCGACGATGTCGGCCCCGGCGGCCAGGGCCTGATCGGCCTTCTCGGCCCGGGCGAACACCAGGACGCGGACGGTCTTGCCGGTGCCGTTCGGCAGCTGGACCACGCCGCGGACCATCTGGTCGGCGTGGCGCGGATCGACGCCGAGATTCATCGCGATCTCGACAGTCTCGTCGAACTTCGCCGTGGCCGACGCCTTCAGCATCTTGACGGCCTGGGCCAGCTCGTAGGTCGCCTCGGGGTTCAGGCCCTTGGTGACGGCGCGCGTGCGCTTGGAAATCTTGGCCATGCCGATTACTCCACCACCTCGATGCCCATCGACCGGGCCGAGCCCTTGATCATCTGGGCAGCGGCGTCGACGTCGTTCGCGTTGAGATCCTTCATCTTGATCTCGGCGATCTCGCGGATCTGCTTCATCGTGATCTTGCCGACCGTGGCGCCCTTGCCGGGCGTCTGGCTGCCCTTGTCGAGCCCCGCGGCCTTCTTGATGAAGTAGGTGTTCGGCGGCGTCTTGGTGACGAAGGTGAACGTCCGATCGCCATAGGCCGTGATCACGACCGGGATCGGCATCCCCTTCTCGAGATTCTGGGTCAGCGCGTTGAACGCCTTGCAGAACTCCATGATGTTCAGACCGCGCTGGCCCAGCGCCGGACCGATCGGCGGCGACGGGTTGGCGGCGCCCGCGGGCACCTGCAGCTTGATCTGTCCTACGACCTTCTTTGCCATCTCATATCCCTCAACAACTGATCCCTCCGGCGGAACCGGAGGGATTGGGAAGCGCGGTCACGACCCCCGGAGGACTTCCCGGGAGGGTCTCCCGCACCGTTTCCCCGCGCGCTGGAGCGCGGGGTATCCGACGACGATCAGCGGATCGTCACGAAACCTTCTCGACCTGCGTGTACTCTAGCTCAACCGGAGTCGCACGGCCGAAGATCGAGACCGCGACCTTGAGCCGCGAACGCTCCTCGTCGACCTCTTCCACCACGCCGTTGAAGCTGGTGAAGGGACCGTCGGCTACGCGCACCGTCTCGCCGATCTCGAAGGTGATGGACGGCTTCGGCCGCTCCACCCCTTCCTGGACCTGCTGCATGATCCGCATCGCTTCGGTCTCGCTGATCGGGATCGGCTTGTTGCCGGACCCGAGGAAGCCGGTGACCTTCGGCGTGTTCTTGACCAGATGCCAGGCCCGGTCGGACAGCTCCATCTTGAGCAGCACATAGCCCGGGAAGAACTTGCGCTCGGTGTTGACCTTCTGGCCGCGGCGGATCTCGACGACCTCCTCGGTCGGCACCACGATCTGCTCGAAATGGTCGGACAGGCCCTTCTGCTCGGCCTGCTCGCGGATCGACTCCGCGACCTTCTTCTCGAAATTCGAATAGACGTGCAGCACGTACCAACGCGTCGCCATGGGTCAGCCCCCCATGCCGATGACGGAGGTCACCGCCCAGCCGGCGACCCAGTCGACCAGCAGGAAGAAGATCGACATGAGGGTGACGAACACGAACACCATGCCGGTGGTGATCGCGGTCTCCTTCCGTGTCGGCCAGGTGACCTTCGCGGTCTCCTGCCGGACCTGCCTGAAGAACTGGACGGGGCTGGTCTTGGGCATGTCTACCAATCAAATCGCCGGTCGGGCGTGCGTGGCAGGAGTGGAGGGTCTCGAACCCCCAGCCTTCGGTTTTGGAGACCGACGCTCTACCAATTGAGCTACACTCCTCCGGGGACCGCCCAACCTTCAGGAACACGACGAGGCACGCTCGCCGCCCTGACCGCGGAGCGAACGGCCTTGTAGCGGAAGCGCCCGGCAGAATCAACACCCTGTTCGGAGGCGCCGTCGGATTTCTCTCAGGCCGCCCGCTCCGCCCCGCTCGCCGGGGCCGTGGCGATGTCCAGGAACAGCCGGTGCACCCGCCGGTCGGCCGACAGCTCGGGATGGAAGGTCGCGGCCAGCAGCCGACCCTGGCGCACCAGCACCGGGTCGCCGTCCCGCTCCGCCAGCACCTCGACGCCGGGGCCGATCGCGGCGATCCGCGGCGCCCGGATGTAGACCGTCTCCAGCGGCCCGCCGGGCAGTGCGGTCGGGGTCTCCAGGATCGCCGAATCGATCTGCCTTCCATAGGCGTTGCGCTCGACCGTGACGTCGAGCACGCCGAGGCTCTCCTGCTCCGGCAGCAGCACCCGGCGGGCCAGCAGGATGCAGCCGGCGCAGGTGCCGAACACCGGCATCGTCCGGGCGAAGCCCTTCAGCGCCTCGAACAGGCCGTCGCGCGCCGCCAGCTTGAGCAGCGCGCTCGACTCGCCGCCCGGGATCACCAGCCCGGCGAGGCCGTCGAGATCGGCCGGCAGGCGCACCGGGGCGGCCTCCGCCCCGGCCTCGCGCAGCGCCCGGGCATGGGCCTCGAAGTCGCCCTGCAGCGCCAGCACGCCGATGCGCGGCATGCCGGCATCCCTGCCCTGCCCGGTCACCATCCGCGGGTCTGCAGCATCTGGGCGGGGTCGAGCGCCGCCACCGCCAGGCCCTTCATCGCGCCCTGGCACTCGGCGCTGGCCTCGACCAGGATCGCCGCGTCCTGGTAATGGGTGGTGGCGCGGACGATGGCGCGGGCCCGGCGCTCCGCCTCCTCCGGCTCGGCGAAGGTCTGTGAATCCTGCATGAAGATGCCGGAGCCGACGAACACCGCCTCCGCCCCGAGCTGCCGCACCAGCGCGGCGTCGGCCGGGGTGGCGATGCCGCCGGCCGAGAAGTTCGGCACCGGCAGCCGGCCGGTCTCGGCCACCAGCCGGACCAGCTCGTAGGGCGCGCCCAGCTCCTTGGCGGTGGCGTACAGCTCCTCCGGCCGCAACACGGTCAGGCCGCGGATGTCCCGGCTGATCTGGCGCAGGTGCTGCACGGCATGGACCACGTCGCCGGTGCCGGCCTCGCCCTTGGTGCGGATCATGGCCGCGCCCTCGGCGATCCGGCGCAGCGCCTCGCCCAGGTTGCGGGCGCCGCAGACGAAGGGGGTGGCGAAGGCCTGCTTGTCGACGTGGTGCGCCTCGTCGGCCGGGGTCAGCACCTCGGATTCGTCGATGAAGTCGACGCCGAGCGACTGCAGCACCTGGGCCTCGGCGAAGTGGCCGATGCGGCACTTGGCCATCACCGGGATCGACACCGTGCCCATGATCTCGCGGATCTTGACCGGCGAGGCCATGCGGGCGACGCCGCCCTCGGCCCGGATCTGCGCCGGCACCCGCTCCAGCGCCATCACCGCGACGGCGCCGGCGCGCTCGGCGATCTCGGCCTGGCGCGCATCGGTGACGTCCATGATGACGCCGCCCTTGAGCATCTCGGCCAGGCCGGTCTTCAGGCGCAGGGCCTGCGGGGAATGGGTACCGTTGGTGCCGTTGGCGGTCATGGGCTGTCTCCGAAGGAAGTCTCCCAAACGCTAGGCCATCGGAACTGGTCGGAGAAGATCCACTGAACTGGAAATTTCATGGGTCCAGTTTGGTCCTGGGTGGAGCCAGCTTTCCGGACAGTGGATTCGGATTTCTTCCGGAAATGATGGGTCCAGTCAGGCCACGCCGCGGCGGAAGGACTGCACCACCTCGCGCAGCAGGGCGACGCCCTGGCGGATGTCCGGCTCCTCCAGCGCGGCGTAGCCCATCAGGAAGCCGGCGCCGCCCTCCGCCCCCGCCGCACCAGTCTCGGCCGGGACGATGCCGACCGAGCGCAGCGCCGCCGCCTCGGCGACGCTGCCGGCCAGGGCGGCCGGGATGTCGCGGAAGCGGACCACGAGATGCAGCCCGACCCTCGCCCCCTCGATCGCCACCGCCGCGCCGAAGGCCGACTTCAGCGCCGCAACCAGCGCATCGCGGCGGCGCTGGTTGCGGCGGCGGGTGCGGCGGATGTGGCGCTCGAAATGACCGTCGCGGATGAGATGGGCGAACACCGCCTGGTCGAGCGAGGCGGTGTGCCGGTCGGTCAGCTGCTTGGCCCGCAGGAACGGCTCCACCAGCCCCGGCGGCAGCACCATGTAGCCGAGGCGCAGGCCGGGCGAGAGCACCTTGGAGACGGTGCCGGAATAGATCACCAGCCCGGCGCGGTCGAGCGCCTGCAGCGATTCGACCGGCCGGCCCTCGTAGCGGTACTCGCTGTCGTAATCGTCCTCGAACACGTAGGTGCCGCCGCGCTCGGCCCAGTCGAGCAGCGCCAGGCGGCGCGCCGCCGGCATCACCCCGCCGGTCGGGAACTGGTGGCCCGGCGTGACATGGGCCAGCCGCGCCCCGGCCTCGGGCGGCGGCAGCCGGGCGGTGTCCAGCCCGTCGGCGTCGACCGGCACCGGCAGCAGCCGGGCGCCGATCGCCTCCACCGCCAGCCGGGCGCCGCTGTAGCCCGGATCCTCGACCACCACGGTGTCGCCGGGGTCGACCAGCACGCGCAGCGCCAGGTCAACCGCCTGCTGCGAGCCGTTGACGATCAGGATCTGCTCCGGCCGCGCCCGCACCGCCCGGGCCCGGCCGAGATAGTCGGACAGCGCGGCGCGCAGCTCCGGCAGGCCTTGCGGGTTCTCGTAGAGATAGGGCTTGCCGGCGCGGCGCCGGATCTCGCGCAGCAGCAGCCGGCGCCAGATGTCGGCCGGGAAGTCGGCGGCGCTGACCGTGCCGTAGTGGAAGCTGTAGCGCAGGCCCCCGCGGCGGGTCAGGCTGTCGATGTCGAGGCCACGCAGCCGCTCGCTGTAGCGCGACAGCCGGGGCGCGCGATGCGCCTCGGCCGGAGCTGTGGCGGCGGGGCGAGCGGCGGCGCCGGCCGACACCGCCGCGCCGACGAAGGTGCCGGCGCCCGGCCGGCTCTCGAGATAGCCCTCGGCCAGCAGCTGCGCATAGGCCTGC
>NZ_JBQJIK010000104.1:0-23992 GCF_052078665.1 Inquilinus sp. CA228
GTGCCGGAATCGTCGCCGCGGCCAGGGCATCGGCCGCGGCCATCGCGTCCGCCGTCGCCGACGGCCGGGCGGCCGATGTCGCGGCCGAGGCGCATCGCCTGAAGGGCTCGGCCCGTGTCGTCGGCGCCGGCGCGCTCGGCGACGCCGCCGAGGCGCTGGAGCACGGCGCCAAGTCGCAGGCCGCGGATCTGGCTGGCCGGGCCGAGCGCATCGCGGCCGAACTGCGGCGCGTCGAGGCGGAGATCGCGGGGCGCGGCTGAGCGATACCGACGATACACATCTCCCGGCGCCGCGACATCCTGGCGATACGAACGGTGCCTATCCTCCCCCTCCACAGGCCGCCGGATCGGACGGCCCAATCCTGAAGGGGGATTCCATGGCTGTCTTCACTGGCGACGACATCGACAACATCATCAACGGCACGGCGCTCGACGATACGATCTCCGGCCTCGGCGGCAACGACCAGCTCTCCGGCGATGCCGGGGCCGACACTCTGAACGGCGGCGACGGCAGCGATTTCATGAACGGTGGCAACGGCGCCGACATTTTGAACGGGGGCGCCGGCGCCAACGACGTGGTCAGTTACATCTTCAGCTCGGCCGCCGTGATCGTGACGATCGGCCAGATCGGGCATGGCGGCGAGGCCGAGGGCGATGTCGTCGGCGCAGATGTCGAGTCGATCGATGGCAGCAACTTCTACAACGACATCCTGACCGGCTCGGCCGACAGCAACGGGCTGAACGGATTCGGCGGCGACGACATCCTGATCGGGCTCGGCGGCGCCGACTTCCTGCGCGGTCACCTCGGCAACGACACCCTGATCGGTGGCACCGGCAATGATTTGCTGGAAGGCAGCGACGGCGACGACTTCGTCCAGGGTGGCGCCGGAGCCGACACCCTCAGCGGCGGCGACGGCACCGACACCCTGAGCTACACCGACAGCGCAGCCGGCGTGACGGTCCACCTGTACACAATCGCACTCTATGGCAGCGGCACCATCGATGGCGAGGGCGACCTGGTCTATGCCGGATTCGAGAATGTCCACGGATCGGCCGTCGGCGGCGACTGGCTGGTCGGGGACAGTTCCGCCAACCTGCTGGCCGGCCACGGCGGCAACGATACCCTCAGCGGATTCTTCGGGGCGGACGTGCTGCTCGGCGGCGACGGCCAGGACTTGCTGTATGGCGGCGCGCACGGGGACGTGCTGGACGGCGGCGCCGGCACGGACACGGTGAGCTACTCCGACGAGCTCACCGCGATCTGGATCGACCTCGTCCTGGGCCTGGCCCACGGCGGAGAAGCGCAGGGCGACACCTTGGTGGGCATCGAGAATCTCGAAGGCGGCTTCGGCAACGACGTCCTCACCGGCGACGGCGCGGCCAATCTCCTCGACGGACGGTCCGGCAACGACACGCTTTCCGGCAATGGCGGCAACGACATCCTCCGCGGCGGCGTCGGCGCGGACACGTTCGATGGCGGCGCGGGCGTCGACACCGCCTCCTACTTCAACAGCATTGCGGGCGTGACCGTCAACCTGACCACCGGGCTCGGCAGCGGCGACGAAGCACAGGGCGACACCTACTCGGGCATCGAGAACGTCAACGGCAGCCAGTACGGCGACACCCTGACCGGCAATGCGGGCGCCAATGCGCTGGCCGGGTTTGGCGGCAATGACATCCTCATCGGTGGCGCTGGCGCGGACGCGCTCGACGGCGGCACCGGCTTCGACCTCATCTCCTATTCCAACAGCAGCGCCGGTGTGACCGTCAACCTGACCACCGGGGCCGGGACCGGCGGCGACGCGCAGGGCGACGCCTATGCCGGCATCGAGAACGTCAACGGCTCGTCCGGCGCCGACGCCATCACCGGCAACGGCGTGGCGAACGCCCTGAACGGCGGCGCCGGCAAGGACACCATGACCGGCCTGGCCGGCGCCGACCGCTTCGTGTTCAGCTCCACCGCGCACAGCACGGTCGGGGCCAATGCCGACCGGATCACCGATTTCAGCCGGGCTCAGGGCGACAAGATCGACCTGTCGGCGATCGACGCCAGCACCACGGCGGCCGGCGACCAGGCCTTCAGCTTCATCGGCGCCGGTCTTTACACCGGCGTCGCCGGCCAGCTGCGGTACTCCGCGGTCGGCGACGTCACCACCATCGCCGGCGACCTCAACGGCGACAGCGTCTCCGACTTCCACATCGTCCTGACCCGCGCCATCGGGCTGGTCGCGACCGACTTCGTGCTGTGACCTCGGCCACGCGCCGGCACGCCATCATCACGCCAGGGGAACCATCATGGCCTATATTCCAGGCACTTCGGCCGGCGACTACCTGACCGGAACCGCCGCCGACGACACCATCGACGGGTTCGGCGGCAACGATACGCTGAACGGAGGCAACGGCAACGACACGCTGAACGGGGGTGACGGCGACGACACCCTCAACCCCGGCGCCGGGCTGTTCTTCATCGACGGCGGGGCCGGAGTCGACACGCTCAACGTCGATCGCAGCGGCACCGTCACCGGCGTCAGCTTCACCCTGAACGGCCCCGCCGGCAGCGACGGCAGCCGGGCGGCCGGCATCGAAGTGATGGTCTACTATGCGGGTTCCGGCGCGGACAGCATCACCGCCGGCGGCGGTGCCGACATCGTCTCCGGCGGCGGCGGCATCGACACCCTGGCCGGGGGCGACGGCAATGACAGCCTCCGGGGCGACGCCGGCAACGACACCGTTGCCGGTGCGGCGGGCGATGACGACCTGAGCGGCGGCGACGGCAACGACATCCTCCGCGGGGGTGCCGGCGTCGACTATCTCTACGGCGATGCCGGCAACGACCAGCTCGAAACCGGCGGCGGCGCGGACTACGCCTTCGGCGGCGACGGCGACGACACCCTCATCGGCGCCGCCGACGGCGAGGATCTCTATGGCGGCATCGGCAACGACATCCTCCGCGGCGGTGCCGGCGCGGATACGCTGGACGGCGGAGCGGGCATCGACCTCGTCTCCTATTACGACAGCAGCACCGGTGTGACCGCCAACCTCAGCACCGGGGCCGGGACGGGCGGCGACGCACAGGGCGACACGCTGACCGGTATCGAGAACCTCTCGGGCAGCCAGGGCAATGACAGCCTGGTCGGGACCAGCGGCGCCAACGTCCTTCAGGGCTGGAACGGCAACGACGTGCTTACCGGAGCCGGCGGCAAGGATACGCTCACCGGCGGCGCTGGGGCCGACCGCTTCGTCTATGGCAGCATCGCCGAGAGCGCGGTCGGGGCGAATGCCGACCGGATCACCGATTTCAGCCATGCCCAGGGCGATCGGATCGACCTGGCGGCGATCGACGCCAGCACCGCGGCGGCCGGCGATCAGGCCTTCAGCTTCATCGGCAGCGGCCTCTACACCGGCGTCGCGGGACAGCTGCGCACTGCGATGGGCGACGGCGTCACCACCATCGCCGGCGACCTCAACGGCGACAAGGTCTCGGACTTCCATATCGTCCTGACCGGCAGCATCGCGCTGGTCGCAGCCGACTTCGTGCTCTGACCAGCCCGTGCCGGCACCTCGCGGCGATACGAACGATACAATTCTCCCGGCGCCGCGACATCCTGCCGATACAGCCGGCGGCTACGCTTCCCCGCAGGCCGCCGGGATCGTCGTCCGGCGGCCCAAGCCTTTCTGCGAGTCCGGCGAGGAAGGAGAGCTGGGTATGATCTCGGTCCTGATCCTGGCGGCGATTCTGATCGCCTGGCTGCTGTGGCACGGCGGCCTGTCATTCTCGGCGGTCGTCGCCGGGACCACCCTTTCGGGCTCGATCCTGCTCGGGTTCCTGGGGTGATCGCGCCCCCGGCCCGGCGGGCGTCCCGCCGCGGACCGGGCGATGCGACTCCGGGGAACGTCCCGCTGCAGCTGCATCGGCCGGCACCAGCCATCGCGATACCGACGATACACATCTCCCGCCGCCGCGACATCCTGCCGATACGATCGGCGAATATCGTCCCCCCAGGCCGCCGGATCGGACGGCCCGATCCTGAAGGGGGACTTCCATGGCTGTCTTCACTGGCGACGACACCGACAATTTCATCAACGGCTCGACCTTCGACGACTCGATCTCCGGCCTCGGCGGCAACGACCAGCTCTTCGGCAATGCCGGGATCGATTTCATCTTCGGCGGATCGGGCAACGACACCGCTGATGGCGGCGCGGACGGCGACTTCGTCGACGGCGGCGAGGGCGATGACGTCCTCAACGGCGACGCCGGCAGCGATACGCTCAAGGGCAATATAGGCGCCGACACGCTGAACGGCGGTGACGGCCTCGACATCCTGGAGGGCGGCGAGGGCGCCGACACGCTGAATGGCGGCGATGGCGTCGACACCGTCACCTATGCCTTCAGCGGGACCAACGTGATCGTGACGATCGGCGGGGTCGGGGTCGGCGGCGAGGCCCAGGGCGACGTCGTCGGCACCGATGTCGAGAACATCGAGGGCAGCAACGGCTACAACGACATCCTGACCGGCTCGGCCGGCGTCAACGGGCTGTCCGGATCGGGCGGCGACGACGTCCTGATCGGGCTTGCCGGCGCCGATTTCTTGAACGGCGGCATCGGCAATGACACGGTGGTGGGTGGCGCCGACAACGACCTCATGACGGGTGAGACCGGCGACGACGTGATGCGCGGCGACGACGGGGCTGACAGCCTGTTCGGCGGCGACGGCGACGACCTCCTCCAGGGCGGCGCCGGTGCCGACACCCTGAGCGGCGGCGCCGGCATCGACACCTTGAGCTTTGTCGACAGCGCCGTCGGCGTGACCGCCGACCTGACCTTGATCGCGCTGTTCGGCAGCGAGACGATTGCCGGCGACCTGGTCTATGCCGATTTCGAGAACATCCACGGTTCCGCTGTCGGCGGCGACACCCTGACCGGGGACGGCTTCGCCAATTGGCTGGTCGGCAATGGCGGCAACGACGCCTTGAACGGAGCCGGCGGGACGGATGTGCTCCTCGGCGGCGACGGCCAGGACGTGCTGAGGGGCGGAACTGGCGCCGATCTGCTGGACGGCGGCGCCGGCATCGACACGGCGAACTATGCCTTCGGCTTCGGCGCCATCTGGGTCGATCTCTCCCTGGCCCTGGCTGCCGGCGGCGACGCGCAGGGCGACACCCTGCAGGCCATCGAGAATCTCGAGGGCGGCTACGGCAATGACGTCCTTGCCGGCGACAATCTGGCCAACACCCTCACCGGGGGTTCCGGCTTCGACGCGCTCTACGGCTATGGCGGCAACGACGTCCTCCGCGGCGGCCTCGACGGGGACACGCTCGATGGCGGCACCGGCATCGACACCGCCTCCTATTTCGACAGCGGCACCGGCGTGACGGCCAACCTGGCCACCGGGACCGGGACCGGCGGCGATGCCCAGGGCGACGTCTACTTCGGCGTCGAGAACGTCAATGGCAGCCAGTTCGCCGACAGCTTGACCGGCAATGCCGGCGCCAACGCGCTGGCCGGGTTTGGCGGCAACGACATCCTTCGTGCTGGCGCCGGCGCGGACGCGCTCGACGGCGGCACCGGCATCGACCTTGCTTCCTATTTCGACAGCGCCACCGGCGTGACTGTCAATCTGGGCACCGGCTCCGGGACCGGCGGCGACGCCCAGGGCGACACCTATGCCGGCATCGAGAACGTCAATGGCAGCCAGCTGGGCGACACGCTGACCGGCAATGCCGGCGCCAACGCGCTGGCCGGGTATGGCGGCAACGACACCCTCATCGGTGGCGCCGGTGCCGACGCGCTCGACGGCAGTGTCGGCACCGACACCGTGTCCTACGCCGGCAGCAGCGTGGGCGTGATGGTCAACCTGACCAGCGGGACCGGCACCGGCGGCGATGCACAGGGCGACACGTTCGCCGGCATCGAGAACGTCACCGGCTCGACCGGCGCGGACACCATCACCGGCAACGGCTCGTCGAACATCCTGGACGGCGGTGCCGGCAAGGACACGATGACCGGCCTGGCCGGCGCCGACCGCTTCGTGTTCAGCTCCGCGACGCACAGCGTGGTCGGGGCCAATGCCGACCGGGTCACCGATTTCAGCCACGCCCAGGGCGATCGGATCGACCTGACGGCGATCGATGCGAACTCCGGCGTCGCCGGGGACCAGGCCTTCAGCTTCATCGGCTCCGGCCTGTACACCGGCGTCGCCGGCCAGCTCCGGTACTCCGTGGCCGGCGGCACCACCACCATCGCTGGCGACCTCAACGGCGACGGCACCTCCGACTTCCACATCGTCCTCACCAGCGCCATCGGGCTGGTCGCGGCCGACTTCGTGCTCTAGGGAATCGCCGGCACTTGCAAGACGGAGCGCGGGCGGCCGACCAGGCCGCCCGGCCGGACCGTCACCTCGCCCAGGGCATGCTGGGAGCGGAGCTGGCCCAGCGCTTCGACATCGGGCTAGGCGCCCCGCTCGGCCTGTCGCTGCGGGCGGCGTGGAAGCCACGACGTCGGCGTCACCCTCGCGGCGGAAGCCGTGAACCTGTTCCTGCGCTACGACGGCAGCTTCGCCGACGGCTATCGCAGCCAGGCCGCCACCGGTGGGCTGCGCGTCAGCTTCTGAACCGGCTCGCCCGGGTCAGGGCTGCCGGCGGAGCGGCCGGAATGCGGCCCTGACCTCGGCGGAGAACAGCTCCGGCTGCTCCCAGGCGGCGAAGTGTCCGCCTTTGTCGACCTCGTGGAAATACGCCAGGTTGGGGTAGGCGCGGCGGGCCCAGCTCTCCGGGGCCAGATAGGTTTCCCCCGGGAACACGGTGATCGCCACCGGCAGCGCGATCTCGCTGGTCTTCTCCGCGGCGGCGGACACGACGCTGCGGCCGCCGACCTCCCAGTACAGCCGCGCCGCCGAGGTCGCGGTGTTGGTCAGCCAGTAGAGGGTGATGTCGTCCAGCACCTCGTCCGGCGACTTCTCCGGATCGCTGCCGTCCCAGGTCCAGGACGAGAAGCCGGGATGGCCGAGCAGGAACGCCGCCAGGCCGGCCGGGGAATCCGCCAGGCCGTAGCCGATGGTCTGCGGCCGGGCGCCCATGATCGTGGCGTAGGACCGGTTGCCCCGCTTCGCGGCGGTGCTGAGCGCGTCGAACGCCGCGCGCTCCTTGTCGGTCAGGCCGGCGGGCGCGGGCCCGCCCTCGGCCAGCACCTTGAGGATCTCGGGCGGCACCGCCGCCGGCAGGTTGATGTGGATGCCCAGCAGCCCCGCCGGCGCCAGCCGCGCCAAGGCGCTGGAGATCGGGGAGCCCCAGTCGCCGCCCTGGGCGACATAGCGGGTGTAGCCCAGGCGCTGCATCAGCACCGCCCAGGTCCGGGCGATGCGGTCGGGGCCCCAGCCGGTGTCGGCCGGCCGGCCGGAGAAGCCGTAGCCGGGCATCGACGGGATCACCAGGTCGAAGGCGTCCTCGGCCGTCCCACCATGGGCGGTCGGATCGGTCAGCGGGCCGATGATCCTGAGCTGCTCGAACACCGATCCCGGCCAGCCATGGGTGACGATCGCCGGCAGGGCGCCGGGATGCTTCGAGCGGACATGGATGAAGTGGATGTCGAGGCCGTCGATCGTGGTGATGAACTGCGGCAGGGCGTTCAGCGTCGCCTCCGCCCGCCGCCAGTCGTAGCCGGCGCCCCAATGCTCGACCAGCGGCCGGAGCTTCGCCAGCGGGATGCCCTGCGACGGGTCCGTCTCCTGGTCGGGCCAGCGCGTCGCGGCGATGCGCCGGCGCAGGTCGGCGAGGTCGGCCTCGGGGATATCGACGCGGAACGGGCGGACGGCGTCGCCGGTGGCAGCGGCAGCCGGGCCGGCTGGGAGCAGGCCGGCGGCCCCCGCGACGGCGATGCCCATTGCGACGGTGCCGAGGAATCGGCGGCGGTCGTGATCGATCGCTTCGCCGGTTGCCATGCGCATCGACGATCTCCTTTCATGGATGGGACGACGATTGGCCTGAGCGACAAATGCGCCGCGGCCGGTTAATCGCCCAGTTAGCTGCTGTGAGGCGTTGTTGGCTCTTGCCAGCAGGATGCGCGCCACGAGACCTTTCAGGCCGAGGGACCAGGAATGCACACCACCACCGGCGGCGACCATCAGGACATCCGCGACGCAATGCGGGCGCTCTGCGCGGAGTTCCCGCCCGAATACCACCGCAAGGTCGACCAGGCGCGGGGCTATCCCGAGGCCTTCGTCGATGCGCTGACCAGGACCGGCTGGCTGGCGGCGCTGATCCCGGAAGAGTATGGCGGCTCGGGCCTCGGCCTGACCGAAGCCTCGATCATCATGGAGGAGATCAACCGCGCGGGCGGCAACTCCGGCGCCTGCCACGGCCAGATGTACAATATGGGCACGCTGGTCCGGCATGGATCGGAGGCGCAGAAGCGGCACTACCTGCCGAGGATCGCGAGCGGCGAGCTGCGGCTGCAGTCGATGGGCGTGACCGAGCCCACCGCCGGCACCGACACCACCAGGATCAAGACCATGGCGGTGCGGCAGGGCGACCGCTATGTCGTCAACGGCCAGAAGGTGTGGATCTCGCGCATCCAGCATTCGGACCTGATGATCCTCCTGGCCCGCACCACGCCGCCGGACCAGGTGCAGAAGAAGTCCGAGGGGCTGTCGATCTTCCTCGTCGACCTGCGCGAGGCGGTCGGCAAGGGCATGACCGTCCGGCCGATCCTCAACATGGTCAACCATGAGACCAATGAGCTGTTCTTCGACAACCTGGAGATCCCGGCGGAGAACCTGATCGGCGAGGAGGGCCAGGGCTTCAGATACATCCTCACCGGCCTGAACGCCGAGCGCACCCTGATCGCCGCCGAATGCATCGGCGACGGTCACTGGTTCATCGACAAGGTCACGGCCTATGCCAAGGAGCGCGTGGTGTTCGGCCGGCCGATCGGCCAGAACCAGGGGGTGCAGTTCCCGATCGCCGAGAGCTTCATCGAGGTCGAGGCGGCCAACCTGATGCGCTTCGAGGCCTGCCGCCTCTACGACGCCCAGCAGCCCTGCGGCGCCCAGGCCAACATGGCGAAGTATCTGGCGGCCAAGGCGTCCTGGGAGGCGGCGAATGCCTGCATCCAGTTCCATGGCGGCTTCGGCTTCGCCTGCGAATACGATGTCGAGCGCAAGTTCCGCGAGACCCGGCTGTACCAGGTGGCGCCGATCTCGACCAACCTGATCCTGAGCTATGTCGCCGAGCATGTGCTGGGCCTGCCGAGGTCGTTCTGATGAAGGAGCCGAGCGCATGACGACCCTCGACATCGACCACCTGCGCTCCTGGATCGGCCGCGAGGAGGTAGCGGAGGACATCGTCACCGCCGATCTCGTCCGCAAGTTCAAGGCGACACTGGATCTCCCTGGCGGTCCGCCGCAGGCCGGGGAGGTCGCGCCCCGCCTCATCCATTTCAGCCTGGCCCAGCCGGCCGTGCCGACCGCGGCGCTGGGCCCGGACGGTCACCCGCAGCGCGGCGGCTTCCTGCCGCCGGTGCCGCTGCCGCGCCGGATGTGGGCCGGCGGCAGCGTGACCTTCCACGGCGACCTGCGGGTCGGGGACAGCGTGCGCCGCGTCTCCCGCATCGCCGATGTCGTGGCCAAGGAAGGCCGCACCGGGCTGCTGTGCTTCGTCACGGTCGACCACAGCATCGAGGTGGATGGGCTTTCCTTGCTGCAGGAACGGCAGGACATCGTCTATCGCGGGCTCGACGGCGGCGCGGCGAAGGCGGCCCCGGCCGAGCCCGGCCGCCACCGGCGCCGGGTCGACGCGTCCCCGCCCCTGTTGCTCCGCTACTCCGCCCTGACCTTCAACGGCCACCGCATCCATTACGACCGCCGCTACGTCACCGAGGTCGAGGGTTATCCCGGGCTCGTGGTTCACGGACCGCTGCAGGCGACACTGCTGCTGCACTTCGCGGCGGAGCTCCGGGGCACGCCGCCGGCGCGGTTCGACTTCCGCAGCCTGTCGCCGCTGTTCGACGACGACCCTGTCTTCCTTCATGCCAAGGAGAGCGGCGACGGGCTGACGCTGTGGACCGCCCGGGAGAACGGGCCGGTGGCGACGACGGCGGAGGCCGGCTGGACCTGACGGCGCCTGTCGACGTCGTCGCGCCGATCTTCGTCCCCGCGCCCGCCCCCGGCCGGGCCCTTTCCCAGACCAAGGTATAGGTCACCCCAACCAATGCCCAGCAACGCAGACGCCAATGGGCAATAGGGCGGCACGCGGCTTCGGCCTTAGCCTCTATGGGAACTGGAGCGGAGGCACATCATGCGGCACGCACAAGGAACCGGCACCCACCGTCCGACGCCCGCGAGCGGAACGAGGGTGACGGCCGCCATCTGCGGCTTCGCCATCCTGTCCCTGGTCACGGTGCTGGGTGTCTCGATCGCCTCCGACGCCGCGGACGGGACGGGCGACGAAACCCCCGTCCATCTTCTCACCCGTCCGATGGCCACCGGGACGGAGCCGACCGCCATCGCGACGGCGGACCCCTTCGGCGCACCCAGCTGCATCGCGATGGCGGCCTCCCGGTCCGCCCAAGCCCGCTGAGATCGGCTGGCCGTTCGGAGGGCTTGGGCAGTATGCCGGCAGCGCCCTTTAGCCGTGCTGATCGGCCGGGGCCGGCGATGACGCCGCAAGCTCCTGCAGCCAGGCGCTCGCGGTCGCGACGTCGGCCTGCGACAGGCCGTGGCCCGAGGGCAGGACGCGGTGCCGGACAGCGGCGCCGGCATCCCTGAGCAGTCCGGCGAGGCGCGCCGCGTTGTCGGCCGGCACGATCGGGTCCAGCTGGCCCGACAGCAGCAGCACCGGCTTGCCGCGCAGTTCCACGGGCGGAGGATCGCCGAGCGGCACCATCGCCCGCAACAGGATGGCGCCGGCCAGCGCCTCCGGCCGCAGCTGCAGCATGGCGGCGGCGATGTTCGCTCCGTTGGAGAAGCCCAGCGCCACCGGGGCCGGCAGGCCATAGGCCGCACGGGCTTCGGCGACGAAATCCGCCAGCTCATGCGCCCGGGCCCGGACATCCTCCTCGTCGAACACGCCCTCCCGCAGCCGGCGGAAGAAGCGCGGCATCCCGCCTTCCAGCACCTTGCCGCGGGGCGACAGCAGCGCCGAGCCCGGGGCGACCGCGCGCCCCAGCGGCAGCAGGTCGGCCTCGTCGCCGCCCGTGCCGTGCAGCAGCAGGAGCGGCGGCGCGCCCGGCTCCGCGCCGGGCTCGAACCGATGGATGAAGGCTTGGGTCATCGCGCAAGCTCCGATCTCTGGCATGAACCGGGTCCGGACGCCGCGGGGGCGTCCGGCAAAGGCTGATCTCCAGATGTCAGGCGACGTCCGGCAGGACCCGCTCGATCTCGGTGCGATGCGGCTCCAGGAAGCGCGGCAGCTTCAGCGCCTGGCCGAGCGTGGCCGCCGGCTCGTCGACCGCGAAGCCCGGGATGTCGGTCGCGATCTCGAACAGCACGTGCCCCGGCTCGCGGAAATAGACCGAGCGGAAATAGGCGCGATCCTTCTGCTCGGTGGTGAGCAGCCGGTGGTTCTCGGCCAGCCGCTTCACCATCTCGGCCTGGGCCGCGTCGTCGGCGGCGCGGAAGGCGATGTGGTGCACCGAGCCGGCGCCGGGACGGCTGGGCAGGGCGCCGCCGGCCGCCTGCAGATCGACGATGCCGCCGATCGCGGTGTCGCCGGCCCGGTAGCGGACCACGGCCCCGTCCCGCCCGATCTCGGTGAAGCCGAGCACGTCGTCGAGCACCGCGCCGGTCGCGGCCGTGTCCTCGAGCAGCAGGCTGACGCTGTGGAAGCCGCGGATCGCGTGCTCCGCGGGAACGTCGCCGCCGGCCCAGCCGGGCTCGTTGCCGATCCCGGGGACCGCGACGAGGGCCAGGCGCATGCCGTCCGGGTCCTTGAAGGCCAGCACGGTCTCGCCGAAGCGCTGCGCGACGGCCTGGTGCGGCACGCCCTTCTCGACGAAGCGCCGCACCCAATAGCCGATCGCCCCCTCCGGCACGCGGAACACCGTCTCCTGCGTCTCGCCGCTGCCGAGGCGCCCCGGCGCGACATGGGCCCAGGGGAAGAAGGTCAGGATCGTGCCGGGCTGGCCGGCCTTGTCGCCATAGTAGAGGTGATAGGTGCCGGGATCGTCGAAATTGACCGTCTTCTTCACCAGGCGGAGCCCGAGCACCCGCGTGTAGAAGTCGAGGTTCCGCTGGGCCGGCCCCGCGATCGCCGTGACGTGGTGAATGCCGCTGCTGCGCATGATGTACCTCCAGATCGCGAGCCCATTGGCCCGCCCGTGGCCCTTCAGATAATACCGATCACGTCCCGGGCCGATGGCCAATTGCTTGCACTCATGCAAAGATACCGTTGCGCTCAGGCAATCTGCCTTGCGTCACGGAAAGGAACAGCTTGGCAGGATCGAGGATATGAGCGAGCTTTTCGGCACCGTCTCCTGGGATGATTTCCGCCTGATCAAGGCCATCGCGGATTCCCGTGGCCTGGCCGGAGCGGCCGCCCGGCTCGGCCTCAACCACTCCACGGTGTTCCGCCGCCTCGGGCAGGTCGAGCAGGCCCTCGGCACGGTGCTGTTCGAGCGGCATCGCACCGGCTACGCGCTGACCCCGGTCGGCGAGGAGATGGTGGAGCTGGCGGCCCGCCTTGACGGCGACATCACCGGCTTCACCCGCAAGGTCGCCGGCCGGACGATCTCGCCCGCCGGCGAACTGCGCGTCACCACCAATGATTCCCTGCTGATCCATTTGCTGACCCCGCTGTTCGCGCGATTCCAGCGCGAATGCCCCGATGTGCGGCTGGACGTCGTGCTCAGCAACGAGCCCCTGAACCTGTCCAAGCGCGACGCCGACGTCGCGATCCGGGCCACGGACAGCCCGCCCGAGACGCTGGTGGGGCGGCGGGTCGCCCGGATCGCCTGGGCGCTCTACGGCCGGGCAGCCGACTTCCCCCGGCCCGAGCGCCCTGCCCTGCGCGACCTGGCCGACCGGTCCTGGGTGTCGCTCGGCGACAATCTGGCGGCGCTCAAGGCGGTGCGCTTCGTCCGGCAGCACATCGCCCCGGAGCGGATCGTGTACCGGATCAACACCGTCCTCGGCCTGGCGGAGGCGGTCGAAAGCGGCATCGGCATCGGCCACCTGCCTTGCTTCATCGGCGATGTCCGCCCGACGCTGGTCCGGCTCGCGCCGCCCGACCCCGATTTCGCCGCGGATCTCTGGCTGCTGACGCATCCCGACCTGCGCCAGTCGGCCCGGGTGCGGGTGTTCCTCGACACTCTGGCGGGCGAGATCGGCAAGTCGCGGCCTCTGTTCGAAGGCGATCAGCCCGGTTCAGGCGGGGGTCATCGGTAGGTCTCCCTCAGGACAAGGCTGGTCGAGCGGGCGTCTGCGATCGCCCAGAGGGTCAGGAGCACGCCAAGCGCTGCCGGGAGCGTGACCGCCGGAAAGTCGCGGATCAGCACCGACGGCCCGCAGATGCCGACGGCGACCTCCCAGTAGTGGAACAGGGCATGGCCGCCCAGCCACAGGGTGGGGGCCGCCCAGGAGATCACGCGGTATCGCGGCTCCGCGGCGCCGACCAGATAGGCGGTGCCGACGAACAGGAAGATCAGGCCGATATCGCGGATGAAGTGCTGGTTGAACGGACCGGTGTCGGTCACGCCGGGGACCGCGAAGTACCAGGCGTCCGGCGACACCAGCATGAACACGCCGTTCGCCAGGGCCAGGAACCCCATCAGCACGGCCACGCCGATGCAGATCTGCTTCAGCATCGCTGAGTCCTTTCTTGCTGGAACGCCGCCGGCTACTTCTTCGGCGGCGGGGGGACGTTGGCGAGCCACCAATCGATGGTGGTGGAGCCGAGGCGGGCATCCGGGCCGGGCATCAGCGACCGGTCGTCCACCTTGATGCCGTAATACGACGCCTGCGGGTCCGTGATCACGCGGCGCGGATCGTTGTCGTAGGCGAGGACCTTGGCGATCATGTCGTCGAGATGGACCGGGACGGGCCCGCCGACCTCCCGCATCCCGTTCACCGGCGCGGCCAGCGCCGCCTCGGCGACCGCGGCCGCGACGTCCTGCGCCGCCATCGGCTGGAACAGCGTGTGCGGCAGGCGCACGGCGCCATCCACCATGGAGATATCCGCGATGGTGCGGATGAACTCGAAGAACTGGCAGGCGCGGACCAGGGTGTAGGGGATCGGCGACGCCTTGATCAGGCTCTCCTGCGCCAGCTTGGCGCGGAAATAGCCGCTGTCCAGCAGCCGCTCGGTGCCGACGACCGACAGCGCGACGTGATGGCGGATTCCGGCCTTCACCTCCGCCGCGGTGATGTTCCGGCCGGCGGTCTGGAAGAACTCCATGGCCGGGCCCTCCTCGAAGGACGGCGAGTTGGCGAGGTCGACGACGACGTCAGCGCCGGTCAAAGCCTCGTCCAGCCCCTTGCCGGTGGTGGTGTCGACGCCCGTGCTCGGCGCGGCAGCGAGGGCTTGGTGGCCCTTCTGCGTCAGCCTGGCGACGACCTTCGAACCGATCAGGCCGGTTCCGCCTATGACGACGATCTTCATGGTTCACCTCTCGCGAAAGGGGCACCGGGCGCCGGCTCTGCGTCGTGGCCGGCGCCTGGAAACGAGGGGAAGGATCGTGGATCTCAGGGCTCCGCCACCATTGTGCCGGCCGCTAGTCCGGCACACCGAAGGATTGGGCATCCTCGACCTTGGTACAGGTCGGCCCGTCGGGGTCAGCGCGGCTCGGCCGGAAGCCACAGCCGGAAGGATGCGCCGCCTTCGGGGCGGTTCGAGGCGGCGATGCCGCCGCGATGCGCCGTCATGATCGACTGGCAGATGGCGAGGCCGAGCCCCATGCCCTCGTCCTTGGTGGTGAAGAAGCCCTCGAAGATGCGGTCGAGATCCTCCTCCGGGATGCCGGGTCCGTTGTCCCGGATCACGAAGACGACCGCCCCGCCGGGGCCGAGCCCGGTGCTCAACTCGACGCGGCCGTCCTTGGTGCCGGCGTGACCGATGGCCTGGGCGCTGTTGACCAGCAGGTTGACGATCACCTGCTGCAGCTGCACCCGGTCCCCGATCACGCGGGGCAGGCCGAGCCCGAGCTTCGTCGACAACCGGATCGAGCGGGATTCGATGTCATGGCGCAGGAACAGCAGCGCCTCGTCCACCACCTCGTTCAGCTCCAGGGGCAGGCATTCCGGCGCGTGTTTCGCCGTCATCGCCCGGATGCGGTGGACGATCTCGTTGGCATGGCGGGCGCTGGCCACGATCCGGGTCGTCAGCTGGACCACCTTCGCCAGGTTGGGCTCGTCGCGCGACAGCCAGCGCAGGCTGGTCTCCGCATTGGTGAAGATCGCGGCGAGCGGCTGGTTCACCTCATGCGCGATCGAGGTGGCGAGCTCGCCGAGAGTCGAGATGCGGGCGGCGCGCGTGAAGTCGGCCTGGAGCTGGCGCAGCTGCGCCTCGGTGCGGAGCCGGTCGGTGAGGTCGTTGAGGCCGACCACCGTCACATCCAGCTGCTCCGGCGGCGTCGGAAAGGTCACCGCGATCTGCACGTCCAGCAGCCTGCCGTCGAGCCTGCGCAGCTTCATCACCTCGGCATGGCTGCGGCGCCTGTCGAAATGCGCGATCATGACCCGCCGGGCCGTCTCCGGGGAGGCCTTGAACAGGCATTCCACCGGGCCGATGAGATCCGCCGGGCTCCTCGCGCCGAACAGCTGCGCCGCGGCCGGGTTCGCCTCCGTGATCCGCACGTTCTGCTCGGCGAAGGCGATCAGCTCCGGATGGGCATCGAGGTAGGATTCGATGTCGACGACGCCCTCCGCCCGCAGCCGCGCAAACACCCGGCCCATCACCCTCGCATCGACCCGGAGAAGAGGATTGGGCATGTGCTGGATCAGCTTGCGATAGCGTTCCTCGCTCGCCCGCAGCGACCAGTAGGACCGATGGTCGATCAAGGCGCCCTTCACCGCCACGAACACCGTGTCGGCGCCGGTCTCCCGCGAGCGCCACACCGTCAGTAAGGGGGCCTGCAGCAGCAGCGAGGTGATGTCGCGTGTCCGCATCGCATCAGGGGACCGGTCGGACACAACCTCGGCGATCAGCTCGGCGAGATCGTCATGGCTGTCCGGCGGCCAGAACTCCGCGACGGGCCGGCCGATCATGTCCTCGCGGCCCACAAACGTCCCCACCAGCTGCACGGCCCGGTCGTTGAGGTCCACGACGCGCGACCGCCCCAGCACCTCTGCCACCCAATTCGCCTGGCGCAGCTCGCCACCCGACGGGCCGCCGCCGATGAAAATCCGGGCGTCCGCCGTGTCGAGCTCCCAATAGGGCGACCCGTGATACAGCGCATCGATCTCCAGGACGATCCTGGAGTCAGGCTCGCCGGCCGAAGGAAGCGTCTCGGACATGTCAACCTCCGGGTGAATCTTCATCGTGGCCGAGGGCCGACCTCAGGTGACCGAGCAGTGCGCAGTCGTCCACCGGCTTGGCCAGATAGGCGCAGGCGCCGCCCTCCAGCGCCCGCGCCCGCCCCGCCGGATCGGGGGCGGAGGTGATCATGACCACCGGCATGGCCGAGCCGAGGGCCCGCAGCTGGCGCTGCAGATCGATCCCATCCATCCCCGGCATCCGGACGTCGGTGATCAGGCAGTCGAACCGTCCGGGCGCGAGGCCCGCGAGGAAGGCCGCCGCGCAATCGAAGGCCTCGGTCGAGAAGCCCATCACCTGAACCAGCTCGCACAGTGCGTCGCGCATGGCTTCGTCATCATCGACGATCGCGATAACGTGAACCTTGGACAAGCGATCGGCCTTCATCGACGCGGTTTGACGGCCATGTCACGCCATCCGCGGCCGGTTTATAACTATCCCGTGGTCTAGGTCGGCTCTCCGTCCTCGCGCAGCTCGGCAGGAAGGGCCTCCCATGCCCGGATCAGCTCGCCGACCGAGGCGGCGTGCATCTTCCGCATCACGTTGCTGCGGTGCAGCTTGACGGTGACCTCGCTGATGCCGAGGTCATAGGCGATCTGCTTGTTGAAGCGGCCCAGCGCCACGGCGCGCAGCACCTGGCGCTCGCGCCGGGTCAGGCTCTTGTGATGGTCGACATGCTGCCGGGAGACCCGGGCCCTGGCGCGCTGTGCGACATCGCGCTCGATCCCGGCGGTGACGGCGTCCAGCAGGGTCTGGTCGCGCACCGGCTTGGTCAGGAAGTCGATGGCGCCCGCCTTCATCGCCTGGACCGTCATCGGAATGTCGCCATGGCCGGTGAGGAAGACGATCGGCTTGTTCTTGCCGTTGGAGGCGAGCTGCTGCTGCAGATCGAGGCCGCTGGTCCCCGGCAGGCGCACGTCGAGCACCATGCATCCGGAGCGGTCCGGCAGCTTGCAGTCCAGCAGCTCGCGCGCCGAGGCGAAGCCGGCGGCATCGAGCCCCACCGAAAACATCAGCTCCTGGAGCGCGGAGCGGACAGCCTCGTCGTCATCGACGATCAGCACCAGGGGGCGCTCCGTTGCGGCGACCGTGTTCATGGGGCGAATCCGGTTCTATGAGACGGTTGAGGCAACGCCGGCCCTGCGGCCGCGGCCGTTGACCCGGCGGTCGATCCACTCCTGCAGCTCGTTCGCGAATTCGGGCGGCGCCTTGCGGTAGACGACCTGCGCGACATCGGCCAGGGATTGGGCGGCCAGCGCCTCCCGCATTGCCTTCTCCGCCCGCAGCATCACGGCGTGGACCGAGCAGGTGCCGGCCAGCGCCCAGCCGGGCGGGCTGTCCCCGAACACGGCGCAGCGGCCGCGGATCTCCTGGCAATCGAACAGCGGCTTGCGGCCCTCGATCGCGTCGACGACCGCAAGGACGCTGATGTCTTCCGGCTTGCCGGCGAGCACATAGCCGCCGCGCACGCCTTCGGTCGCCCGGACGATCCCGGCCTTCTCCAGCTTGGCGAAGATCTTGGCGAGAAAGGTCGGCGACAGGCCCTGAAGCTCGGCGAGGTCGCGGCAACTCAGCGGCGTCTCACCCTTGTCGATGAGCCAGAGCAGGCAATGCATGCCGTATTCGACGCTGACAGTCACATGGGCCATAACTCGGACTCTAACAGTCCGAGTAACGAGCCGCAACAGCAAACACGGACAGATTCAGTCTAAGTTTATGTCCGTCCGGTACCGGCACGAATGACACATGGCTCAGCCGGCCGATCTCTTCCGGAAAACGGTGTGGATGGCTCCCAGGAAGAAATGATGGCTGTGGCCACGCGCCAGCCCCTCGCCGGCATGCGCCTGGGCTTTCTCGACACGCGCGGACAGGCTGAGGGCGAGATCCTCCGCCAGGGCCGGGCGGTTCCCGATCAGCGGCCCGAAGGCGGCCTGATCGATCTCGTAGACGGTCACCCGGGTGAAGGCCTCCAGCGTGCAGGCCTCTCCCATCCCGGCCAGCAGCCCGGTCTCGCCGAAGAAGTCCCCGGGCGCGAGCCGGCCGGCTTCCCTGCCGTCGCGGTGCATGACGACGACGCCGGCGCGGACGATCATCAGGGAGGAAAGCGCCTCTCCCTCGCGGACGATCACATCGCCCTTGCGATACTCCCGCGTGACGGCCGTGTCGGCGAGCACCCGTTTTTCCTCCTGCGTCAGCGCGGCGAAGATCGGCATCGCCTCGATCAGCTCCACCGGCGAAACCTGCGGCGGACGCGCCGTCTCCTCCGTCGGCAGATCCTGGGGGGAAATCACGGCGTTCGGCGGCAGCGCCAGCAGCAGCCCGGCCGCCTTGCAATGGCGGTAGACGAGGTCGAGGACCTCGTTCTTGGCCTTGGTCCGCTGCGCCGGGCTGGCCACCCGGAAGCTCAGCTCGACCTCCAGCGCCGTCGCGTCCAGCCCCCGCAACGCAACGGTCGGCGGCGGCTCCTTCAGGGTGGATTCCGAGCTGAGGAGGGCCGATTGCATGACGTCGGCGATGATCGCCGGCATCCGCGTCGGGGCGACGCGTATGATCAGCGACACCGAATGCGTCTCGTCGGGGCGGCTGACATTGGTCAGGCCGAGCCCGGCCAGGAAGCTGTTCGGCAGCACGACGACGTTGTTCGAGCCGGTCAGGAGATGGGTCGAGCGCCAGGTGCTCTCGACCACCCGCCCCTCGGTGCCGTCGCTGAGCACGATCCAGTCGCCGATCGCGAACGGCCGGCCCAGCGTCATGGCGATGCCGGAAAAGACATCGCCCAGCGTGTTCTGCAGGGCGAGGCCCAGGATGATGGCGATGATGCCGGAGGTGGCGACCAGCGTGCCGATCGGAATGCCGAAGACGAAGGCCAGGATCGACAGCGCCACGCCGAGATAGACGGTGCCGACGATCAGATCCTGCAGCAGCCGCGCCTCGCGGGGATGCCGATCGAGGACGAGGTAGATCCGCACGAAGCCGATGATCGCCCATGCCAGATGCACCCACCACAGCAGCCGGGCGGAAACGACGAGCAGGGCGCCGTCCTCCGTGGTCCGACGCCCCTCGAGGATGAACGGGGAGATGCTGCTGTGCAGGAGGATCGCGGTCATCACCGCGAAGAACCCGATCTGCACCACGAGCCGGGTGGTCGACCGCCGCCTCGGAATCAGGTGCCAGACGAGAATCCCGGCGAGCCCGACCAGATCGAGATGCGCGAGCGGAGACGCCAGCAGCGCCGAGGCGGACATCTGATCCATCGCAGGTCCTGTTCCGGCCAGCGACGGGAGAGCGGGATGCCCGCGCCGGTCGACCGACGCCCACATCGTGAGCCTGGCGAACAAGCCTATCCTGCGGGTGCGGCCCGGAGCGATCCGCCCGAGGGAGAGGTCGGCCCATACCGCGGCATAGGTGGGCCGAGCCTCGGTGCTGTCGTCAGCGCTCGGCCAGCAGCTGCCGGACGACCGGCACCAGCGCTTGGCCGATCGCCCGCGTATTCGCGGCGTCGAGATGCACGCCGTCGACCGGCGACGCGACCGCCACGCCCGCGGCGTCGAAGAAGGCGCAGCCGCAATACTCCGCCGCCGCCCGGTAGCGCGGCGCCAGCTTCTGCGATTCGGCGATGCTGCGGCCGCCGGAGGGCTGCCAATCGCCGCCCACGGTCTGCCCGAACAGCGGCGGCGAGACGATCAGCACCTGCGGGGCGGCGGCGCCCCGGCCATAGGGATAGGTCCTGGCGATCTCGGCCAGCCGCTCGATTCCGGAGCCGGCGCCCAGGGCGGTGCCGCAGACATGCGGCTTCAGGTCGTTGGTGCCGAGCAGGATGACCACGAGGTCCAGGGGGTAGTGGCTGCCCAGCAGCGTCGGCAGGATGCGTGCGCCGTTGCGGTCGGCCGCCGCGCCATGGTCGTCGAACATGGTGGTGCGCCCGCCGAGGCCTTCGGCGATCACCCGGGCCGATCCCTCCAGCCCCGCCTCCAGCACGCTGGGCCAGCGATCCTCGAAGCGGTGGCGGCCGCCGGTCTCGACGTCGGCGCCGTAAGTCAGGCTGTCGCCGAAGGCGAGGATGGTCTTCACGTCGCTCACGCTCGTCGCTCCGCTCTCACGCCGCCCGCCCCAGCAGCGTCGGCCGCTCCAGCGGCCCGGCATTGGTGTTGACCCGGCGGTCCAGCCGGACGTCGCCGTCGCCGAAGGTCAGGGTCACCGTGTCACAGAACGCGGTCTCGACGAAGCGCCAGGTCATCTCCAGCCGGCGCTCGTCGCGCCAGACGCCGCGGGCGATCACCCGCAGCGACTCCGGCTGGTACTCGTGGTGCAGCAGATTGCCGGTCATGCTGGTGTCGCCCTCGACTGCGTGGCCGAGCCCGGAGTCGATCCGGTGCGTGCCACGATGGTCGGACAGGCTGAAGACGACGCGGTCTGCGGTGAAGTCCAGTGAGATGGCGTCGACCCCATCCTCGTTGGCGTCGAACACGAAGCGCCGGCCGTCGACCGCCGCCGCCACGGACGACTGCGCCGCGCCCTCGGCCTCGGGCAGCGCCAGGGCGGCCAGGCGCGCCTCCAGCTCCGGCTGCAGCCGGGCGGCGTCGGGGCCAGCGCCGGCCGGGGCCGGGAAGAGATGCGACCACAGTGCGGACATCAGGCGGCGGTCGCCGTTGCGCATCGCCGCGGTGACCACGATCACCGCGTCCTGCGCCGGCAGGATCACGCATTGCTGGCCATAGACGCCGGAGGCGCGGTAGCCGTCATGCGGCGTCATCCACCACTGGTAGCCATAGCCCTCGCGTTTGTCGGCAGGCGACCGCTGGGACGGGTCGCGCGGGCGGAAGCGCTTGCCGTCGAGATCGGCCATCCAGACCTCCTCGACCTGGTTGCGCGTCGCCTCCCGCACCCACTCGGCCGGCAGCACCTGCCGGCCGTCCCAGACCCCGCCCTGCAGGTGCAGCGCGCCGAACTTGACCACGTCCTCGGTGACGCAGCACAGGCCGTTGCCGCCGCTGCTGACGCCTTCTGGCGAGACGTCCCACAGGATCGGCCCCATGCCGAGCGGCCGGAACAGCCGCGGTTCCAGATAGTCGCGCACGGTCTGGCCGGTCACCTTGGTGACGATGGCCGACAGCATGTAGCTGGAGGCGCTGCTGTAGATGAAGGTGCGGCCCGGCGCCTCGTCCACCGGCTCGCGCAGGAACGCCTCGACCCAGCTGCCGCCCATGCGGCGCCATTCGCCGCCGGAGATGCCGGTGGTGTGGCCGCTGCGCATGGTCAGCAGGTCGCGCACCGTCATCGCCGCCAGGTTGTCGCTGACCTGCGCCGGCAGCTGGTCCGGGAAGAAGCCGACCACTTTGTCGTCCAGGGCGAAGCGGCCCTCGCCGATCGCCAGGCCGACGGCCGCGGCGGTCCAGCTCTTGGTCGCCGAATGCTGCATGTGCACGCGGTCTGGGCCGTAGGGTTCCCAAAAACCTTCCGCCACCACCGCGCCGCCGCGGAACATCATGAAGCTGTGCAGCTCGAGCCCGCCGGCCGCCACCTCGTCGAGGAAGGCCAGGATGCCGGCCGGGTCGACGCCCTTTTCGGCCGGGGTCGCGCGCGGAAGCCTGATGCTGGTGGTCACGTCTGCCGTCTCCTGATGGATCGGTGCCCTGCGGCGGCGCGTCGCTCCGGCCCCGCGATTCGACTTGAATAATGCATTTTGTCGCTCAAAATGCAAAACTTCACAATGCAACACAGACCCTTTTCCCGCGAGGCGGCATGAACATCCTGGTCCTTCCCGGCGACGGCATCGGCCCCGAGATCACCGCGGCGACGCTGGCGGTGCTGCAGGCCGCCGACCGTCGACTGTCGCTCGGCCTCGCCTTCTCCCGGCTCGACATCGGCCTGGCGTCGCTGGCGGCGCAGGGCACCACCCTGCCGGACGAGGTGCTGGCAGCGGTGCCGCGGGCCGACGGCGTGATCCTGGGCCCGGTGTCGCATTACGAGTACCCGAGCCGCGAGCAGGGCGGCATCAACCCGTCGGGCGAGCTGCGGGTCCGGTTCGACCTGACCGCCAACATCCGCCCCTGCCGCTCGCGCCCCGAGCTCAGCATCCTGCGCAAGCCGATGGACCTGGTGATCGTCCGCGAGAACACCGAGGGCTTCTACGCCGACCGCAACATGGTCGCCGGCTGCGGCGAGTTCATGCCCGACGCCGACATGGCGCTGGCGGTGCGCAAGATCACCGCCCGGGCCAGCGCCCGGGTCGCCCGCACCGCCTTCGAGATCGCCCGCGGCCGGCGGCGCAAGGTCACGGCCGTGCACAAGGCCAATGTGCTGAAGCTGACCGACGGGCTGTTCCTGCGCGAGGTCCGCCGCGTGGCCCAGGACTTCCCCGAGGTGGCGCTGGACGAGATGATCGTCGACGCCGCCGCCGCCCATCTGATCCGCAGCCCGGACCGGTTCGACGTGCTGGTCACCACCAACATGTTCGGCGACATCCTGTCCGACGAGGCGTCGGAGCTGTGCGGCAGCCTGGGCCTGGGCGGGTCGATCAACGCCGGCGACACGGTCTGCGTCGCCCAGGCGCAGCACGGCTCGGCCCCCGACATCCAGGGCCGCAACCTGGCCAACCCGACCTCGCTGATCCTGTCCGCCGCGATGCTGCTGGATTGGCGCGCCCGCCGCGACGGCAATGCCCGGCTGGCCGAGGCCGCCCGGCTGATCGAGGACGCCGTCGAGGCCGTGCTGGCCGACCCGGCGTCGCGCACCCGCGACCTGGGCGGCAGCCGCGGCACCACCGAATTCACCGCGGCCGTCGTCGCCGCGGTCGCCGGCTGAGGGAGATCAGCATGACCGACACGACGCGAGACGGTCCGCAAGCCGCGATCCTGCGCCCGGCGGAGATTGTTCCGCATGAGCGCGGCGGCGGCGCCCGGACCGTGCCGCTGGTGACCAGCGGCATCGGCTCCACCAGCCTGCTGAACGGCATCACCGAATTCGCCCCGGGCGGCGCCATCCCGCTGCACACGCACAATTGCGAGGAGAGCGTGATGGTGCTGGAGGGCGAGGCGCTGGTCGAGATCGCCGGCGTCCCCCACCGCATGGGCGTGCACGACACCACCTGGGTGCCGGCCGACGTGCCGCACCGCTTCGTCAATGCCGGCCCGGGGCGGCTGCGGATCTTCTGGACCTACGCCTCGGTCGACGCCACCCGCACCCTGGTCGCCACCGGCGACACCAGGCGGATCGACGCCGAGCGGCGCTGAGGTCGCGATCGTCCGGCCGATAGAAAACGGATCCTCATCCCGTGCGCGTCCGTGCGATCGCTTCGGCGTGATCCGATCACGCGTCATCCCGCTGTTAACACATTGTTCTCTTGTATTAATTTGCGATCTTGTTCATGCTATGTTCTATGGACAAGGCGCAGACCGATTCGAACTCGGAAGCCCCGGCCGCTCCGGCGGCAGAGGGGGATCTGCGCGTGCTGGCGGAGCTGGTCGAGATCCAGATGTCGATCGCCCGGGCGACGCAGCAGGAGGCGCTGCAGGCGCCGGCGTTGGGCGTCG